>JALXCO010000268.1 GCA_026990885.1 Desulfurococcales archaeon | reverse complement strand
GTGCTATAGCATAGAAAAGTTATGTCCAAACACTTTTGGGCTAGAAGCATTCGATATATTAAATAATAAAAAATGTGTTGGATCTAGATCAGTATATTGCTGTAGCTCTCTAGCAGTAAATATATCGCTATAGCTAACAGTATTGCTCCCTGTATATATCTCAATATTTTTCTGCTGGATACTGTTTCGTGTAGCTTTGATAGTATTTTCAGCGATAGTATGTATGGAGCTATATAACCCAGCGAAAACAGTATAGTTGATGTTATCGCTAGCGCAATATTTTTCGATGCCAGTGCTATAATCATGAACAGAAATGGTGATGAGCATTGAAGCCCTAGTATGGGTAGCATAAATCTGCTTCTTATGCTGCTTATAACGTCTATATTCGCTATTGTTAGTGCTCCCCAGAGGGCTAGAAGGATCCCTATATATAGCAGTATCGAGTAATATATGCTGATTCCATAAATTCCGGCACCATAGATCGATATGTAGGCTAATCCAAGAGCTACTGGAACAGTTATCACAAGCATTATAGCCAAGATCTTTATGATTCTTACCGACTTTTCCCTAACAGTGGTTGAAAAAGCAGCTATCATAGGTATTGAACATGGTGATATAGAGGCTACTAAACCTATTACTGGGGCCAGGAACACTATATATCTATTGATGAATTCTATTATTGGCGTTAGTGATGAAGAGATTGTAGCTGTAATTTCTCCTCGTAGGGAGCGTTCTACAAAGTTCTTTACCCCCTCATACTGATCCCCACTAAATATACCCACCTGTCTGCCTAGCTCTCTGCCATCTTTATAGAGTATTAGTGTTGGTGTTCCGTATACATCGAAATCATCCATGATTCTGAAGGCTTCATCCATATTGTTTCTAAATATAAAATCTATGTAGACCTGGACAAGGGTTAGATTAAGACGCTGCTTAGATACATAGGACATGAGACCTGGCTCAAGTATTTTGCATCCTGGACAATCTACCTGTTTAAAATATACTAGGTATAGCCCTTCATTCTTTATTATTGTATAGATCTTAGATGCGTTCTTTTCAGTTATATCGATAATTTTCGCATTGTTACCTAAATTATAGTTGGGGCTATATATCTCCATGGAGATTTGAGAATATGTTATTAGCGATGCCACCACTATAATCCATATTGTCGCTGAAATAGCCATTAGCTTTGTGATCCTTAAGGATCTATTATTGATCTTTGCTTTCAATACAGGTCTCCATAACTATAATTATAATAATTAAGAAATAAGTTTACTAAAATCTAGTTATTAAATGAGCTCTAGGTGATGCATTATGGACTTAAGTGATAGTTCGGGTAGCATAGACTATAATTTGCTTAGAAAAACAGTTAGAGAATTCGGTGAGAAACACGTAGCCTCACTAGCTAGAGAGATAGATTATTCTAATAGATACCCCCGCGAGCTCGTAAGGCATATGGGTTCCATGGGTATCTTAGCCCCAAATATTCCTGAAGAGTATGGTGGTGCTGGCTTAGACCTTAGAGGCACATGTATCGTTCTTGAGGAGCTAGCTAGATTTAGCGGCTCGGTTTCCTTAATTTCTGAGGTACAAGGTACCCTTGTTTCCCACATATTAGCCATGTATGGTTCTAAGCACGTTAAGGAAGATATTTTACCAAAACTAGCAAGTGGTGAGGCTATAGGTTCTTACGCGCTAAGTGAGCCCTGCTGTGGTAGCGATGCTGCTAACCTAGAGACTAGAGCTGAAAGATCCAAAGGCGAATGGGTGTTGAAGGGTACAAAAACATGGATAACCCAGGGTATGTATGCGGATTACTTTATTGTATTTGCTCGTACAGGTGATAGATCTGAGAGACACAGAAACATAGCAGCGTTCTTACTTAAAAGAGATAAATGCATAACAACAAGCCCAATAGAAGTTATGGGGTTTAGAGGAACGGGAACAGCTGAGGTAGTTATAGATGATTGTAGGGTTGGTGATGATGAAGTTATAGCCGGACCTGGAGAGGGATTCAAAATAGCTATGAACGCTCTTAATGTTGGTAGGGTAGCTATAAGCGCATTAGCTACCGGCCTAGGTATTGCGGCTGTAGAAGAGGCGTATAATTATTTGAGTAATAGAGTGGCGTTTGGGAAGCCGCTTATAGAGTTCCAATATATACAGTTTCAGATATCTGATCTAGTTACACTGCTGGAAAGCGCAAGAGCAATGACATATAGAGCTGCAGAGCTTTACGACTCTGGCTATGGTGATTTCCCAGTTATAGCTGCTGAAACTAAGCTTTATGTGGCTCCAACTGTAGCTAGAATAGCTGGAGAGGTGGTTAGATTGCTGGGGGGTTTTGGATTCAGTAAGGAGAGTAATGCTGAAAGGATCTATAGAGACGTTAAGCTTCTAGAGATCGGAGAGGGTACGAATGAGGTTCAGAGAATAGTTATTTTTAAGCACATCAGTAAACATGGCTTAAAATGGATGGATTACCCCTGAAGCGGAGCTGAACATATGGGGGTTAAGCTAATGAAGAAAACACATGTAGGAGATGAGGGATATACACAAATAATGTTTGGAGAAAAGGTAGCTAAAGAGGACCCCCTAATAGAGCTGTTAGGAACTATAGATGAACTGAACTCTTTTCTTGGGTTAGCTAGGGTATACAGCAGAGATAACAGCTATATTGATTCTATATTGAAAAATATTCAAGGTACACTGTTTAAAATAGGCAACGATATAGCGACTCCCTTAGATAAGCTGACAGATCCTAAGTTAACCAGTAAGGATATAGAATGGGTTGAAAATACAACCTGGGAGATATGGAACAAAATTCCCGAGCCTAGACTTGTTTTCGTCTATCCAGGTGGTGATACGCTGGCTGCATATCTTCATGTCTCTAGATCAATATGTAGAAGAGCAGAAAGACTAGCATCGAAATTATATCATGAGGAGGCTATTAGGAAGGAGTACCTGGTATATCTAAACAGATTATCAGATCTATTATTTGTTTTAGCGAGATACGTGAATATCGTTAGAGGTGTGAAAGAGGAACTATGGCCATAGAGATTAATCACAAACGCGTAGAGGTATTGGGTGCTCTATTTAAAGATTTCGGAATAAGAAATATTTTAATTATTGAGGAGAGCGATCCGCAGTACGAAGCGTTGAGGCATCTCTATAATAAGGTAGGAGACTGTGGTATCCTAGCTCTGATATCTATAGCTAATGCATTGGTATCCTATCAGCTCACATCTAAGGGTGAGGAATATTGGTGGGAACTAGCTAGATGGCCTAGATTATCAAAGCAGTATATAAATGATCCTTTAGAAGCGATAAAAGAATTCAAAAACTTCCTAGAGAACTCCACAGGGAATAGATTTGCTTTAAAGAATAAGATCTCTAGAATAGATAGGTTGGTGAGAAGCGAATTCCATATTGAGATCTTTGTTAAGTACCTGGAATACTCAAAAAACATTATAGATCTTGTTTATAGGCTAGCCAAAATAATGAGGCAGGATACTTCAAGCAAAACCATAGTTTTTGCAGCGAAAATGTTTTATTACTCTATGAGGATATGTAATTCCCCGGTGTATGGTATCGGCAAGATCGAGATGCCTATAGATCGTAGAGTATCTCTTATATCATATACGTCTGGCCTTATAGACGTAACGTTTGGCGTTTATGGGATTAGTGATCTCCTAGATAAAATTATGAGACAATCAAAAAAGGTTCAAGGTGCTTGGAGACACGTGTCTGATATATCTGGTATACCCCCTCTGAATATTGATTCGGTTATATGGATTATAGGTAGGTATATAGATAAATATGATGATCCTGTTAATGAAGCTGTAGATTATATAGAAAAATCAACAAGCAATAGAATCAGTAGAAAAACAATCTATCCCTTAGTAAGGGAGTTGCTTTTAAGAAAAATCAGATCATATTGACAGCTCAAGTTAGAGGGAAATGTGGTGCCGGGGGTGACCCGTCCCACAGCTCATCTACCCCCGCTTACTACGGGGTTAATTACTGGGGCCCGGGGTCCTCGATTAACACTATAGCTATACTATGTTTTATATTTTTCGTTCTTACGGATATATTGTGTATTGGTAAGATTAATGACCATAGGCAATGGCTGTATATCGGTTTCCATAGGAAGTACAAATCCTGAAAAGATAAAGGGTGTTAGGAAAGCTATTCAGGATTTTTATCAGCCTAGATGTATCAATATTAATAGCCTAAACATTGATCTAGGAGTGCAGCAGCCCATAGGTTTTGATTCACTGATTAAGCTAGCTAAGACCAGAGCCTATAAGGCCTGCTCACGCTATATGGAATCAGACCTATGTGTTGGTGTTGAGGGAGGCATAGTCAGGATTGCGGGGTATGTGTTCAATGTGAATAGTGTTGCTGTGTTGAGAGATGGAGTTTTCTACCTCGGATTCTCGCCGATGTTTGTGGTGCCAGATAAGTTGGTTAGGTATGTGGAAGATATGGGTTTGGAGCTTGAGAAGGCTGTGGAGAAGGTATATAATATCAGTAATATTGGTAGTAGGGGTGGCCTTATATCTTTATTGAGCAGAAAGGTCATAGATAGAGAAATGCTGATCTATATAGCTACAGTAATGGCGTTATCTTCTATGTAGCATTGAGGGATTATGGCTTAATCTTCTCTATATAGTTCATCAACAGTCTTTCTATAGAAATTAATTGGCTCAATATTTAGAGGATCTATATTCAGGATTCTAGCTAGACTTATACTGGTGAATCCAGCAATTAGCGATCCATATATGAACCTTCCTAAATAGGGTAGCTCTTTAGGAAGCTCCACCACGGTGAGGACACTATTTCTGGCTAAAGCTCTATTCAGCAACTCTAACACTGTGTATGATTCTGTGCTGTCTGGATCATGTATATAGATTATATTAGATCTACCACTCAATGCGGCTACTAAATTATGTCCAGCTTCAGGAAACACTCCAATAATGCTTTTGATTTTTGCGTTTTCAGCCAGTTCCGAGTAGAACCTATATACCAAAGGCTCGTATCTCCATGTAGACAGGATCAGTATATCCTCCTTACTTTTTATGGAGCTAGCCAGCTTAGTAGCTATTGAGTTAGCGTATTCATATATCGATTCCTTATCTCTATCTATTTTATTTGCGGCTATCTTGAATTCGTCAATAACGCTATCAACTATATCCTGTTTTGATAGGCAGCTAAGGCATTTGAATGTCCCTATTAATAGTGAAGGCATAGCTAGTCTCGGAGGTATATTTTTATGTTTTATTTCATAGTATGGTATTCTTCTTTTTTTAGATTCGGAACCTATATAGCCTCCGGAAGATACGGCAGCCAGCTTTGCCTTTGTCTTACCTATATATGTATTGAAGACCCTAATTGTTTCTGGGGTATTTCCTGAATAGCTTACGACAATAACGCTATATGCTTCTCTCCCTTTCTCGAATCTAAGATCCGGATCCGCATGTTTATATCTGTATATAATTAATTGTGTTTTAGCTATAATGGAGTACATGTATAGTAGGTCGCATGATATTCCAGAGCCCCCCATGCCATAGCAAAAGATTAAGTTTCTGCTGGGATGTATGTTTATATCGTTTGCGTCACAATTATGCGGGTTTATATCTAGAGACTCCAGTATTTGTGTTTTCCATGAATTATAAAGGTTAAACATGTAGCTAAAAGATCTATCTATGCCGCTCATGCCTCTTTCCCCATGGTGTTTATAATGGATTCTACAACAACATCTGGTTTTTCCATAGGTATCATATGGCCGACAGAAGTCAAGGTTATGATTTTGAGATTACCTATGTGCTCCAGCTCTTTTAATGGAGAGGTATCAATCATCTTATCGTTATTTGAGATCAGTATTGTTACTTTGTCTAGCTTAGATAATACATACTCGAGCTTTGGTACCATATTGTAATCTGCATTATCTATATAGAATTCAGCCACATGTTTAACTGTATCTTTCCTAGCCTTTATTATTCGCTCTATTTCTGTTTGAATTGATCTTCTATTTCTAGCTAGAAAATCGCTACTATAAGCAAGCCCTATAGATGATTCAAATATATCATATATAGCGCTCTCCTCGTAGAGTTTAGATATTTTCTTAGCTATGGACAAGAAATATCTTTTATCTCCCTTTATCATAGGTGCTATAAGAATAAGCTTATTTATGCGATCTATAATTGATAAAGAAAGATTAACAGCTACAGATGCACCCGCGCTGAAGCCTACTAGAGTTAAGCTATTTATATCTAGATATTTAATGATCTTTTCTATATCACTAGCTAAATAATCTATCTTCATATAGTTTTCCTGGTTAGGCACTCCTGTGCCTCCATGCCCTCTAAGATCTATAGCTAGCAACCTATATTTGTATTTAGATAATGCATAGATAATACCAGATCTGGTCCAAAGAGTTTTACTACCCATAAGTCCATGTAGCATAACAACTGGCTCTCCCAAACCAACATCGTAAAACGATATTACATGTGTTCCTAAATCCATAAACCTGCTTCTATAATCGTTCAATACTTTATTCCCGAAATGTTATTTATATATATTAACTATATTAGAAGGTATAGTAGCAAATGCGCTGAGATCGTTAAGACCGTTAAATAGGGATATGTATATTATTATTAGAATTACCAGGCTGGAAAAGATAGAGGCTATACCATTTAAATAATAGTCGTCATATCTTCTCGATATTCTAGATCTAACTCTATATATAGATCTTCCCTTTCTAACATATATTCCGTTAATAGTTAAGTAGTCAAGTATTAGATGTGTTAGACCAATAGCTATCGAGTAGATCACATATTCCAGTATTTTCACTTTGCTGTATACATTATATAATGCTATATAAAAAACAACACCAATAATCAGGGATAGATATATGTTGTTTAAGACTTCATGTGTTGCTACAGATCTAAATACGTATCTTCCTACCCTACGATGGCCTATATAGTCGATTGTCGAGTTTAAAATAAACGATAGTATCATTGCTATAGATAGGTGATCTATTGTTATCTCAGATTTATTAATTATAAATGAAAGCACTAGAGCTACCGAAAGACCAGTTATTATATGTGTGGATAGCTTCATAGCTATACACTTATTTTCGGCTATCTCTCTCTACTACAATGATCTATACCTAAAGCATATATAACCGTTATCATATATTTTCTTCAGTAATTGGTATTATTGAGTCTTAAATTGATTAGGTATATAGTGATCGATATATCATTGATCCATATACATACCGATAAAACGCTAAAAAGCCTAGCTACACAAATCAATCTATCGTATTCTACCATAAAAAAGAAACTTGGATCCTATAGACTGATTCTATATAGCAGGCACCATAGTAGAGGTATAGAGATTCTATCAAAAATTCTTGGAGAGGCAAAAATCACATACTTTATAGGTGACTTCACCCATATGATATATATGCATAGTATTTACAGGCCACTATATCTTGATCCCTATGCGTCTCAGAAACTGAAATACAGAGATTTGCTATGGTCAGATGCTGTTGTTCTTGGAGGTATAGTTGATAAACCAAAGATCAAAAGATTAACTACCCTACTTAGGAATATGAATGCTCCTGATATCCCAGCAAGAAAGATCGAACTTAAAGGATCTGTGGTTGGGGTTCCTGAAGAGCTGAATAAGATTATAGATATAGTATTCGACTCCCTCGATCTAGGCAGTGTTGAAGAAGCCATCAAAATGAACCAATCTAAAAGATACATAATGGCTAGAACAATCATGGAGCTTCAAAGAACCCGGGAGGCGTGTTATTCCAAAGAGATCCAAGAAAATCTATATAGGGAACTATCTTTATGGATGAATCTTGATGCCCGCATATTTAAGATAGCCCTAAAAAAAGCGTGCCAGAAGAAAGCTATATAGATATTATTAGTAGACCAAAAACCACAACTAGGATACCCAGTACGGTTTTAAATTTAAGCTTCTCCCCAATAAGTAATCTCGATGATATAACTGTGACTATTGGTGAGAATAACGTTATAGCCGTAGTCAGAGTTATCCCAATCGAGACCAATGCCTCTAAAAATAGGTAATAGGCTAGATAGAACGCTAGAACCCCAGATATTATAGATATAATAGCTGCGTATTTAAGATCTAATGTATTCATCCGTTTATTTTTATCTATCTTCATAAGTAGCTCTTTTCTATATAGGAGTTTATGGATCATTGTTATATTGGGGGCACTATTGTAATTTATATTTATAAGCAAGCTCACCATCAATACAGCTATTATAGCTCCAACGCTTCTAACCAAGATTATTATTGAGGGATCAGCATTCAATGCAGCTATCTTCGATAAAACAGTAGCTATACCCCAGAAAATCCCTGCAGTTAATGATGATAGAGTGCCCAATATAAAAGCTTTCTTGGTTTCCGGCACTTTAAGTTCACCATATGTTGATACAACTATATAGAGACCATATATGCTGATTAATGATCCTATAATATTTTTTAAGGTTATCTCTTCGATCCCGCTAATTATCGTAAATATTTGGGCCCACATGACGTATGTGTAGGCAAAAATTATGCTTAGGCTACTACCTATTTTCGATATGGATATCGTGTACAGCTGGTCTCCTAAACCGGGACCCAATATGCCTATCAAGAGCATAACTATAAATATATATAGAGTTACGCTATAGAGATCTAGCGACAGGTACATTAAAATAGATGCAGCGATAATTAATGATCCTATATTTCTTAATGTAGTAATAAATGTAGAAGAATATACTTGAGATACTCTAAATATAATGACTGGGGAGAGACCCCATATTATTGCTGCACCAAATGCTGGTAGATATATTTGGAGTAGCTGAGTTAATAATGTAAGTATCATTTAAGCTCCTTTATGTCGATAAATTTAAGGATTAAAATACTTATGCTAAACATGTGTATCTTTATAATAGTTAATATTATACGTAAGGAATATATGTTCAGCAGGGTAAGTTTTCTTCATCTTCGCTAAAGGCTTTCAGGGTGAATCAGGCCGGAGGTAATTCAACATCCTAATTAATGCTGATTATAGAATATAAGGGATCATTAATCTATATTTTTCTTGATACATGAATCTCTATATACGAGATCCTTCTATTTCTCTCGTTAAATATAGATCCTATATTAACGTTTTCAAGCACTAACGCATCGCCAAGCCTCGATTTAAGGATATTATATACGGTTATAGCTTTAGGAATATTGTTCCCTTTCCCTACTATGGTTACTTTGTCTATTCCTTGGTTGAATCTCACTATAATGTCTAACACATATGCCGATGGACTAGATCTTCCTATCACTATGGTGTTTTCGCTGGTCTTTAGCGAGATACTCATATAAGTGCACCATTCATTTATTATACTTTAAATAGTAATATAAAACTTTATGAATTAGGTGAGTTATGCATGTGTTTTTACTGAATTGATCTTTTCAATCAATTTTAGTGTGGATTCATATATGCTTTCCTGAGCCAGTGATTTATTATCGAAATATAGAGCAAGTATTTTCTTAATTATTCTCTGTGTTTTACCGCTAGCTAACGATGCTTTTATCTCGTTTTTATTTATCTTAGATAGATTCGGTTCGTGTTCCCGTAAGATGCTGAGGATCTGTTCAATTCGCAAATCAATATCATTTAAATCAATTTTCTCCGATAACTTATTAAATGTGTCTTGGAGAGTCACATATAGTTTATGTATCTGCTCTGCTACTTCTGCATATCTAGGATCAACTAGATCTTGTATATAACTCTTTAGACCTTGTGAGATTAATAGTGCAAGCGATTTAGCATCATTCTCATATTTAACTCTCATAGCATCTGGATAGATTTCTGATTCAATCTCTACTATTAAAGGATCCATTTCTACAAGCTCGTTGTTATCTCTGATCCAGGCAATAATCGATCTTATATTGATCGAGTGTTTTATGTTGTTGTAGAGATTTATCAGTTCATCATTTTCAACTACTTCTGGTACATGCCTCCATGAGATCTTAGTTAGTGTTAAGGTTTCATTGGCTGTATAGAGTTTTCCATCGCTTGATCTGCTCGCTACTAAATATAGTTTATATTCAGATGGGTCAGCACCTATGGGGTAAGGAGGAGATAGTATGGAGGGTTCAGGACCCAATAAATTAAATATAAACACCCACCCCCTATATTTCTCAACTAGCTGGTAGAGCTTACTGTCCGAAGCTATCCTGTCACATAGATCAACATAAGGATTCGCTATGGTTTTTAGATCCTCAATAACAAGTTTTCCCTTAACATAATACATGTTGTGAAGCACATATCTGGTAGAGAATATCCATCTATCAATAACCGGATTATAATATAGATATACAGGAAAGCCATCAACCCTTAGAGATGTGTGGTAAGGTATCTTACCTCCGTATTTATCTAAAGGCAATCCAGGTGATTTTCCTAGGCTCAAAGCTTTTGGCATGGGATCGACTAACATTGACACCTCTCCAGTCTTTTTATTAAAGAGTAGTATAGTGCCATTTGAATAGAGAGATGCTGGAAATATTCTATAGGGTACCCTCTGGTTCCATGAATATATGCATATCTTATATTCATCTTCATCTACACATTTCTTCGCAATTAACTTGCTGAATACCTCTTTATATCTATTTAGAAATGCCTCGATCTTTTTAGTTCTCATTCCAAGATACGTTGAAGATCTTACGAGCTCACTCTCATCTATAGCTCCATCTCTATCGATCTTTGCCTTTATCTGTTCTACATAGTGTATAGGGTTCGTTCTCGCCACTCTATATCCCTAAATAGATAAATATTGTATGGGTGTTTATTGATTTTAATGTATATTTATACGATTAAAATATGATCCGTTATAAATTATGTTTTCACTTATAATAGGTTAAGAATATAAGTAGAATTA
>JALXCO010000267.1 GCA_026990885.1 Desulfurococcales archaeon | reverse complement strand
CTCTCGATAAATATTATTGAGTCCAGCTGTTCTATATATATTATAGCTACTGAGGCATCGTAATTACTATAGTCACTGTTGCTACACCACTCAGCATCTACGACTCTATACAGCTTCTGAAACGTATTACCCAAATTACCACTTCAAATAGCTAGCTTTTTCTGATCATACCTAATATCTCATTAATCTTTTTCGTTATGTTTATGGCTATTTTCTCTATATCTGTGTCTTCCAGCTTATTCTTATACATAAATACCTTTAGATCTATTAGATCTTTAGTGTTCTCATAGTTTATACAGAGCAAAGAGATCTTATATATATCTAGGTTAAGCATCTTACCTATGGAATCTAGTGTGTTTTTATCATCTATATCTATATTGAGTATTGTGCTCTTATTATTGGAGGAAACAAATTCTCTACATGTTTGCGGTTTTAGATCTATAGAAAATATGATTAGCTCATCCTCTTCTATAACGGCTATTTCTTTTCCATTATCTATATTGATCTTAATTATACGCTCGTTAACTCTTTCCGTTTCATATCTGTTAGTGGTAGAGTGTAAGTTCCGATCCACAGTATGGACACCTGAAATGTAGACGTCGCGCATCGGCTAGGCAGAATCTAGCGTTTGTATTTGAATTAACACATTTTTGACAATAGTATATAGGGTCATCGCCTACACTTAGTTTCCTATTGCATATATTGCATCTATAGGTATACCATCCCCTATGCCCTTTAGCGTTAACCCCGATCATGAACATCGGCATGGTATCACCGAGTTTATGTATAGGCTACTGGGCTTATATTTTAAAAATTGGTGCCTGTGTCTTTAATTTTTTCATCAACCTTTATATACTCTATATAGGTTTGTGGGTAATTCCCGCTCTCATCTTTCTCATATTTCTTGATCATGTCCCATATAGTTATAAGTGCTGTAGCTACGCCCACCAAAGCTTCGATCTCTACACCTGTTTTATATACTGTTTTTACTGTTGCCTTAACATCTATATGTTGCTCGCCAATATGGATCTCTATATTGGCGCCGGTTATTGGTATAGGGTGTGTCATTGGGATTAGATGGTATGTGTTTTTTATAGCCTGGATAGCCGCTATTTTAGCTGTCTCAACAACGTTTCCCTTTTCGATCAATCCTTTCTTTATTAGCTCCGCTGTTTCTTTCTTTATCCTTAATCTTCCTGAAGCTGTCGAGATTCTCAGAACATCGGGTTTCGATGATATCTCTACCATCATGCTGTTTCATCCATTTCAAATAATTCTTTTAGTACTCTAATTCTTTGCTCCGTCCATATCGGCCTATACACTCTTAATCTCCCTATTTTTATTTCCTCAACAATGCCTGCCTTTATGAATTCCTCAAGGTACCTCTTGGCTATCTGGTGATGTATCCCTGTCTCCCTCGCTATCTTAGTTATATTGGCGTCGCCATGAAAAACTAGGTATTTCAGTATCTTTAGTCTGCCTCTTGATTTCAGTATGTTTTCTAGCGGCAGTTCCTTATCTTGTATCCGACTTCACCTTTAGTAATTCATCTATTTTCTGCTCTAGTGGCTCGAGGGGGACCTCGCCTATCCCTATTAGTGTTGTTCTCCCTCTAGTTCCTTTGCCGCTGGGTCTTGTTTCGATTATGCCCATTTTACTCATATTCATTATATACTCGTATACTTGTGTGTGTTTTCTGTGTGTGTAGCCGTAGATCGAGCATAGATGCATATATTCCTTCTCCACACTTCCCATCGTGGTGTAGGGGGTCTTTATTTTCTTTAGCACATTTATTATGGATTTGAGAAGTAGGAGTTCGTGGAGGTTTAGATAGTATAGAGAATCCGAGATGTTGACTATATCACTGCTTAATAGCCCTCTGGCTCTTCTCACATGTTCGAGCGTTATGGTTTTAGATCCTTCTTGATCTGCAGCTTCACCAGCCAATAAGAGGGTTTCAATAGCTACTCTGGCGTTTCCGCTTCCCCCACGATCATAGCCTTCAAGATCCGCTATATATTTTATGACCTTATCATCAATTGAGCCAGGATGGAATGCCTCTTCACTTCTCATTTTCAGAATATCTATAAGCTCGGAGCTTGTGTAGGGCTTGAATTCTACTATATTTTTTATAAGGTAGCTATATGTTGCTGTGTCCAGCTTATATAGTGTAGATAGGTTTCTCACTATAAATATATAGTTTATTCTTTTAACTTGCTCTGGATTCTCGTCATATATTCTTATTAGAAAATATACCGCATCGTTCCCTGCGGTTTCGATGAAGTAGTTGAATTCATCTAGAGCTATTAAGGCGTATGATCTGTTTCTCTCGAGATATTTTAGGAAGTACTCAAACACCTCCTGTGCCGAGAACCCTCTTGATGGTATTGGGACCTCTGCCTGCTTCGCTATGTCTATCACCACCTCGTACAATGTTCGATCTTTATGGCAATTTATATGGATGTATTTAAGATCTATATTTTTGGCTTTAGCTATACCCTTAAGCTCCTTTCCAAATGATCTTGTTGTAACGGTTTTGCCTGTACCGATGTCCCCAACCACTAGTGCTCTTTGGCTTACTTCGCCCGGGTTAAGGATTAGGTTTCTAAATATTTCGGCTAGTTTTTTTAGCTGTTTCTCTCTATGTGGTAGGTAAGACGGTATGTATTCTGGGTATAGAACGTCTTTTCTTCTAAATACTGTTGGTTTTGTAAATATGTCCTCTATTATCCTTCTAGCACTCAATGCCTACTGTCCCAATATATATAGATCTCCTATATTTAATATTTTACAGGGGTGGCCGAAACTTTCGGTTATCTACTTTATCTCCGTATTTATCCATTATCGATATTAAAGCCAGGGAATCTATGATTTCTATTTTAACAACTATATCTGGATCCTCAAAATCAACCTTTCCAAGACCTCTTTCAAGAATCTTTGCCCCAACATACTTCTCCAGCTCCCAACTACTCCTAATAGCTCTACCTCTCCTTACACAGTCCACATAGAATTTTGATCCTCTATAACCTTCAAACAGCTTTATAGCTTCCTCAGATATTCTGTCAGGCCTGGCTTCAACGCAACTCTGTACCTTAACTACCCTTGCCACTCCAGTTGGTGTTCTCCGCCTTATAAGGTTATAGATCTTGCCTGTATCAGCTTTAGTATATACTAGAATAACATCCCTATATCTGGTTTCAAATATCTCTGCCTGGTTGTCATATATGTATATTAGATCGCTAAGCTCCCTTATAGCAGCTTTAGCTTTCCCTGTGTATGCTGTAACTAATAGTTTTGGACATTTACCCTCTGTCTTCATTTCTTCCTTGAAA
>JALXCO010000266.1 GCA_026990885.1 Desulfurococcales archaeon | reverse complement strand
AAGCTGTATAGAGTCGTAGATGCTGAGTGGTGTAGCAACAGTGACTATAGTAATTACGATGCCTCAGTAGCTATAATATATATAGAACAGCTGGACTCAATAATATTTATTGAGAGAACCGAAAAACCTAATGATCGATGGTCGGGGCACATAGCTTTTCCAGGCGGATTCAGAAAAGGACATGAGTCCAGCCTAGAAACAGCTATAAGGGAGGTTAATGAGGAGCTCAATATAGATCTTAATAGATCAATGCATCTAGGCGCCATAAAACCATTGAGAACTAGATTAAGAAACATAGTTATAGTTCCACACATCTTCCTGCTAAAGAGCAAACCAGAGACCTTAAAGGCTAACAGCATGGAGGTGTCAAGGGTATTCATTGTAGATGTAGGCTCAATATCAATGGGTCAATGCCCTAGCTATATACCCTATCCACCATGCTTCCTATTTCCAGAGATCTCCAAAGGCAAGGTGGTATGGGGGCTGACCGCTAGAATACTGTCCTTAATACTAGACAGCAATTAACCTATATTGAAGCCTTTGTTAGTTATAACTATATAAACCCATTCATCATCCTCATAGCCATCTACAACTGAAAGACCAAACTTTATACACTCTCTCGTAACTCTATTTACCAGTTCGACATCCGTAATCTTCATTTTAAGCTCTGCATACTCACCGATCCCTAGCCTTGCTGATAGATCCTTAATACTTTTAACTATATTTACATTGCTGATTTCGATGCTGTATTTAGGTCTATAGCTAAAAATCCGTCACCACTAATGTTAGTGCTACTAATTAATAAAGTTAAGTATGCTGTCGTCGAGTAAAATCTTAGCTTGCTGGCGCACCTATAGAGTATAGGGTTTCCAACTCTAATTTTAGATCATCATGATCATATTTCTCTTTATTTCCTAACTTAAATATTTCTCTAGTCAATTGCATTATGGATAACATAGTTGCTACCTCTAATTAAATATATGTATTGTTTAGATATATAAATACTAGCCCATATCAGCTTAGGCAATAGTCTAACTCATTCTCTAAGCATTCATACAGCTTATAGACCTTGTTAAAGTCGCTCAGTATCTCTCTCACGATCCTAGTGCACTTAAGATTACTCTTCATCATTTCTCTATATATTTTCAGTATAGCTTTTCTACCCTCGCTGGTGGGTGTTAAGTTCCGATCAAACAATTCGGCATTGTAGACATCTCTAAGGAGGCTGTCCAAGGCCGTCAATATAGATCTATATTCCTCACATTGTTCACGAGACATAGATAGCTCCATAAGTAGATTTAGAGATAGGGAGATATATAATACTATATTAATATAATAGGTAATCAAAAACAGTAGGTGACGCGATAGGGATGAGCCATCAACCTATAAGAATTAAAATGATAGCCGTAAGCGATGTTCACGCACCTAGATACTTTCCGCTGATGTCGTCATCGATTAATTCGCTTTTAGGATTTAAGCCAGATCTAATACTGCTTGGAGGCGACATAGTGGAAAAAGGGAATGTTGGCTCCTTCGATATAGTTAGGAGATTTCTGAGAAATAAATATGGCGATGTCGATATAGTTTCTATATTTGGAAACGAGGAGTACTTCGATAGGATTGGCGATTTTAAAGCTAGATACAAGGATGTGATATGGCTAGACGACTCATATGTTGAGCTGGCTAAAAACGGTTTGAAAATATGTATATACGGCTCAAGAGGATCTCTAGAAAAATTAACCTCGTGGCAAAGCAGGAATATGCCGCAGCTGAAGGAAATATATAGGAGAAGGCTCGTTAATATAAAGAATGAGTTGAAAAGCCTTAAGAATAGGTGCGATATAACTATTCTGCTTATGCACTACTCACCGACGTATCAAACTTTGAAAGGGGAACCCCTGAATATATATCCATATCTAGGGCATAGAGGATTCGAAAAAGTTATTGCTGAGGCTAAACCTGATCTTGTTCTACACGGGCACGCGCACGGATCATTAAAGCATGAAGCCTACATCTCAGGAGTCCCGGTCTTCAACATAGCTTTGCCAGCTGTAAAATCCGTGACTAGAATAACTATGACGTATTCTGGAAAAGAAAAGATATCTATAATCAGAGAGATATAGGGTTATTTGGCCATAAATAATCATTAATAACTGCCCTAGCAAATAGAGAAGATAGAATAAGACATTAGCGGCCGCAAAGATGAAGAGATGCTACCTACAGACGGTTTCAAGAATACATATAGCCCTTATAGATCTATCTCTTAAACATAAGAGGATAGATGGAGGAGCCGGTATAGCACTAAACAACCCCAATCACTATATAGAGATAACGAAAACAGCACAATGCACCAATAAAGCTAGAAAGGTAGGTAGCTGCTGCTTTGAGATAAATATGGATGTTGACGAGAAAGTGTTTAGATGTGTGGAGAGGACTATAGAGTATGTTGGTGCTGAAGACGTGTGCTTGAGGATCAATATACTACACAGCTACGAAAAGCATATAGGTTTAGGAAGCATAACCCAGATGTGTCTCGGGATCTCAACTGGCATAGCTAGACTTCTGGGCCGTGACCTAGATCCCATAACCGCGGCGAAAATATGTAGCAGGGCTGGCACATCGGGTATAGGGCTGTATTCATTCATGTATGGGGGATTTATAGTTGATGGAGGACATAGGCTAGGGCTAAAGAAAACAAAACCTCTCCCATCAGATAGCATAGTTGATATTGATATACCGCCGCTGATAGCTAGAAAACCAATACCGGAAAAGTGGAGGTTCATCTTGATAAGGCCCCTAAAAGCTAGAAAGATATATGGCAAGTATGAAGAGAAAATATTCGCTACATACACACCCATACCGTTCGAGGAGGCATCCAAGGTAGCGTACCATATATTAATGGGTCTTCTTCCAGCCATAATAAGCAGCGATATTGAAGAATTCAACTATAACTTGAGAGCTATACAAGACCTAGGATTCAAAAAGGTTGAGTGGAGCCTTCAAGATCCACTTGTGATAAGCCTAAGAAAAGTGCTTGATGAACACAACATAGCATACGGGCTAAGCAGTATGGGCCCCACTGTATATATACCATGCACACTAGACGAGTTGCCCGTACTAGAAAACAAACTAAACAATATACTGGATACCCGAAAATACATGATACAGATAGCCAAAGGCAACAATCAAGGCTCACAGATAAGATGTAGCTAACGCAAGATTAAAGACAGCTAAAAAATAAAATTAATCGGAAACGAATACAGAACACGAAACGCGAGATGTTGAATCGCGCAGGCACTGAAAATAGATCAATGATGATGGCTCGTGTTTCTGAATCGCCCGGTGAATGAGTGTTTAAAGGATCTCAACCCTATCAATAGCATATAGCCCCCACCCAGAATTACTCCACATTACACGACCCATAGGCTTCAATCTATTTTTAAGCAGTGGGGACTCAACAACATACGACTCGAATTCTCCACCTTCACCATTAGGCGAGAACCCATATTTTCTAGCTAGACTAATCAGCTCACGCGCGTCATCAGATGTGCTGATTACTTTTCCAAGCCATTCTTTACCTAGACCATATGCTTGGACCGCAGTGATCATGAATGATATTTTGAGCTCCTCTACTTGGTATAGTAGAAGTTCCTCGGGGTCCCTTCCCCATAGAGGGGAGTAGTGATCTATACCGATACTATTAGCTATTTTATCTATTCTAGATTTCTGATATCTACTCGCTATAGCCCCGGTAACTATAATGCTAATGTCTTCGGTAGCAACCAGCTTCTCTAAATACCTCGATAGCTCATCCACCTCTTTTTCCTTGATACCGCTGACATTAACGCTGAAATATCTATACCCCATAAGCTGGGCGTGGAGAGTAGCCCACTTAATGTTGTATGTGTGAAACATATATGACTCGGGATCACCGCTTTCAACGATTAAGAGACCAGCAGGCCTATAGGGTGTATCCCTGAGTGTTAGCATCAGCGCAGAATGACTGTCTTTCCCCCCAGTATATAGAACAACGAATTTCTTCATGAATCCTGACCTTCATTTATCTTTAAGATGATTTCAGCTATAAAATCCCACACGCACTTCTCCGCATCTAAACATGAGTTCTTTGAGCCTCCTGAAATACAGATCATTTTTTCCTTAGAGGCATACGATGTTATTATAGATCCAAGCTGGCTACCAGATATATCAATATCAGGATTTCCGCTGGAATCCAATAGATAGACGCCTTTGCTGTCGTATAGCATTATTATAGCTCCATCACAGCCGTATCTAATCACCGAGTCCCTTATACCCAGAACACCGTTTCTCTCTACTACACTCACACCCACTCTGTAGTCTATGCATGTAACAGATATATGCTCCCATACTATTAGCTCGTTTCTAACTCCACTATAGCATTTGCTGAACCTAACAATAGATCTCCAAAAATTAACGAGATCTCTACCTTTCTCCGTTATATATGCGCCAGCTACAGGATCTATATTGACCAGGGATAAATCCTTCATCTTCCTAATCAATCCCCTAACCGAGCCCTCACCTATATTGAGCATCTTTGATATAAGCTGTCTGCCTAGGGGTCCCTCCTCGATTAATAATGATAGGAGCTTAAGCACATGGTATATGGAGTAGACGGGGTTGTACCTCTCTTTCCAGCTGTATATCTGCTTTAACGCCTCCAAATGAGGATCCCATTAATTTAATATCAAGAGTATTTTAATATTAGCTAACACCAGAATCAGAACTATAACCCCTTCTTAAGGACTCACTAATATACCTGGATACCGGATTCTTAAATGAGCAATCATCACATAAGCCTAGGTTCCTAATCATATTGCATGGTGGAGGCAGATACATATCGTTCTTCTCGCGTTTCTCTAGCAGGAAATCTATCTTGCGCAACAGTAGCTCGTTACTTGTATTTACCAGCTTAATTATTTGATCTCTATTCAAGCCTATCGAAACTAGAAATGTGAGAGCTAAATACACATATATGTGCCAAAGCATATCACTACTGTTTACTTCACCGATTCTCTCTATAGATCTAGCTATACAGGGCGGTAGATCATTAATCCCAACAATCCTATTCGAGTATCTAGACGCTATCTCCAGTTCTTTAGCAGTGATCCTAGCCAACCTAAACCAATCAATCTTTGGTCGAGTAGCTAGAACATCTCTGTTAGCCACTATATATTCATACAGTAATCTATCTCTATATCTCTTGATCGAGTTAAAAACATCGTTAGCTATATCACTCTCAACAAGCTTAGATACAGCCTCCCTTGCCTTACCCAGAAAAACATCATGCATCAATTTATCTAGCTTGCTTCTCTCGGTATAAACCCTTCCCCTATACAATGAGCCCTCAACCAGAAAATCCAGAAGGTTTCTTTGGCTTATTGTTTTTTCCCTTATCAGGTCTAGAAACCTTAACGATACATTGAGGCATCTTTCTGAAATTATCCTCCTCCTTGTATTCACATATCTAAAACAAACCCTATTATCGTTTTTTTCTTCCACATCTATACCTACGCTTTTAAGTATAGCCAACGCCTCACTGATACTAGACCTCCTAAATCTATCCATAGCTAACTCGATCTCCCTACCAATATACTCATCCAGAAATCTTCTCTGACCAGTCGAAGCAGTAAGCATAATGCCCAGATAAAACGTTACTACTCGAGTTATTCTATCGATGGAGTCGAGATCAAAAACCTCTCTATCTATAAGGAGCTTCTTAACCCTTCTATATGCATCATCCATATATGGCGTCTCCACTAAAACAGAGATATCTATCCCTTCTCCAATCTCCCTTTTTAGGAACTCGTTAAAGTCTACTAGGAATGGATAGTAGCTTAGATCACTTATATTTGGCTGAGACATGCCCTATCCACTTATATACTTTAGCCAGATAAAATACCCTTTATATTTTTCTATAAATATAACCTTTTAAGGTGCCTTAACTTTGGGTAAGTGGGTTGTAGCATCAGCATGGCCCTACATCAATAGCGTGCCCCATCTTGGCACTATAATCCATCTTTTATCGGCTGACGTATATCACAGGTTCCTAAGTCTTATGGGCGAGGATGTTATATCTGTGAGTGGTTCTGACGAGCACGGGACCCCTATAGAGGTTGAAGCAAGGAAGAGAAATATAGATCCAAAGATCTTAACGGACGAGGCACATAAATATATAGTTGAGCTCCTGAGAAGACTCGACATAAATCTGAGCAACTACTCCAGGACAGAATCCGAGTACCACAAGGAGTTTGTTAGAAGCTTTATGCTCAAGCTTGAGGAGAACGGCTATATATACACAAAGGAGCAGGTCCTCCCCTACTGCACCAAGGATGGGATATTTCTTCCAGATAGGTTTGTTGAGGGTACATGTCCTAGATGCGGATTTCCGAGAGCGAGAGGAGATCAATGTGATAATTGCGGAACGCTACTGGATCCTATAGATCTAATTAATCCAAGATGCGTTTTCTGCGGCACCAAACCAGTATATAAAGAAACCATACACTGGTTCTTCGATCTTAGAAAAACACAAGATAAACTAGAGAAATGGCTAAAAAGCAATCCCAACCTAGATGACCGTGTTAGAAAATACTCGTTATCCTGGATCAGGGAAGGGCTCAAGCCAAGATCCATAACCAGAGACGTAAAATGGGGCATAAAGGCGCCATTTAAAAACGCTGGCGACAAAACTATATATGTATGGATCGAGGCTCTATTAGGGTATCTATCGGCTTCAAAAGAGGTGTTAGAGAAAAAAGGCAGAAAGTTCGAGGAGTTTTGGCATGATCCTGAAACAAAAACGGTCTACTTTATAGGTAAGGACAATATACCGTTCCACGCGGTTATACTTCCAGCGATGCTTATAGCTAGCGGCGAGCCGTATCCTCTACCGTACTCTATACCATCAACCGAATATATACTCTATGAAGGAGAGAAATTTAGTAAAAGCAGGAGGGTTGGGCTATGGATCGATGAGGCGCTGGAACTAATAGATAACCCGGACTACTGGAGATACACCCTCATAAGAATGAGGCCTGAAGAGAGAGATTCTAACTTCAGCTGGTCCGAGTTTGCCAGAATAATTAATTCAGAGCTTAACGATGATATAGGCAACTTCGTGCATAGAGTTCTAAGCTTCATAAAGAGATTCTTTGAGTCTAGGGTGCCAGAGCCTGGAAACCTCGACAGTGTAGATGAAGACTACTGGAAAGGCATCAATGAAGACTATATAAAATATATCGACAAGATGTATTCCCAAAAACTGAAGCAGGCATCTGAGCATATATTGAGGATTGCTAGAGCGAGCAACGCCTACATTAACAGGAAGGAGCCTTGGAAACAGATCAAAGAGAATCCGGAAGATGCATCAACAACAATATATCTCACAAGCAACACAGTTGCCCTGATCTCACTAATGCTATACCCCATAACGCCTAGATCCAGCAAGAAGATATGGAGAATGCTGAATCTAGATAAACACTACGGGGAGATAGAAAACATGAGATTAAGCAAGCATGGAGCCGAACGCCTAGTTAAGCCCGGAACAGAGGTAGGTGAGATAGAGGTGCTCTATAGAAAAATACCCGAGGAGTTTATAGATAATATAGACAGACGCATCAAGAGTGTGAGAGAAAAAATAAACAGTAGAAGGCCAGAGGTGCTTAGATTCTAGAACTATTGATCTATAAGCTCCATACAAGAAACGCGATAACCCCTGTACCTAATGATATCTTGGTTAAAGATCTTACTTTACGCGCGGTCGATATGGCAGATCTATATTCTATAGAATTCATGTATATAAGTATAGATGATGCGAAAGCCAAAGCCACAGTTACCTGAGATAGAACCAGGTATGCTATATTAAACTTAATGTATATAGGGATCAGAGTTAATGTCCACAGAACTATACTCAGTAATATACTTAGTATAGAGGTTTTTCTAACACCTATCGATATAGCCAGAGTCCTTACGTTTTTAGCTTTATCCCCCTCAAGATCTTCTATACCCTTTAATAACTCCCTTATTAAGCTAAGCAAAACAGCAAAAACCATGGGTATGAGTGATATATATATCCGGGGGTATGGTAGATCGTATAGCTCTATGAAGGCCAGCGAGCCATATATAATTGTATTTGCGCTAGAAAATGAGACAGCTAGATTGCCTATAATGCCATATTTCTTAAGGTAAGCATTATATAGCAGAACCAGTATTGAGTTCAATGCAACGAAAATAAAGGTGTATATGCCTATAAAAATGATCGAGTATATCATTGACGATATAAAAAACATGTATGCTACCAGTAGCGCTGATCTAGCTGATATATATCCTTTAACCAGGGGCCTCCATGGCTTGCTTATCTTGTCTGACTCCAGATCGTATATATCGTTAGATATGTAGCCTGCTGAAGCAACAAGAATTACAGGGACAGAAATAAACAATATATTATGTACGATATTGACATCCAGATCTGACGCAACTATAAGTACACCTATAGACACGCCAAAAATCGATATAGCCAGATTGTGCGGCCTACTCATTACAACTAGTGCTTTCAGCGGACGTAACATAGCTATACTCCATAATGGGCTATTGAAGGTGGTGAACATTAAAGCCTATATTCTTTTTGGGTATACTCTGAATCACCCATCCACTTCCAAAGAACCCTAACTATTATGCTGGAATCCTTAACGCTTGTCTTTATAGGTAGTTTAGCTACCAGCTCTTTATCTTTAGGGTTATTTATAGTTGATCTACCGATAACGCTACCTCTATATATAGCTACAATATGCAGCTTATCCGGCGATAAATCACCGAGATTCTGTATTCTAACCAGCAACTCCGTGGCGGATGATTTGTCGATCGCAACATCCTCTATGATGTATTTTGGTGCTTGAAACCTGTTTTTGACGACCGCCATCCAGTTGATCTTTATATATGCACGGGAAACATTCTCTATGGATATCTTTTTAACGTCTCCCGAAGCTATCTTTAGCGCATACTCTATAGGTGCTCTAAACTGAACTCTATAGCTACTGCTATCATTAATCTTTAACTCTATATTTGACGGGCCCAGATTACTGGGTGTAGACACAAATAGCTTTATGGTGGATTCTTTAGCCTTATCGTCTGGCTCGATATCAAGCGATATTCTCGATCTAGAATCAAGTATGGCTGGCCCAATAAATATATCGGTTGTAGAGCCGTTGGTGTGTGACACATCTAGGATAGTGGCTAGAGTTATCTGGTCTATATATATGTCTTCTGAACCAGCATATATGACCTCCAACACATTCTTGTTATTAAGTATCTTGGTTATTGGAGTGAGATCATAGATGAATATAGCGTGGTGCGTATCCTTAGCATCCATGCTTGAGTAGGGCTTGAGAAGCCTGGTTATTGTGAAGTCATTAAGAGAAATTTTCCATCTAGCCTCTTTAGATATTTCATCCCAGGACCTAAACGATGAGGTGGATATAATTAAAAAACTGCTGGTGATCCTGCTCTGCCCATCGCTATCTATTATCATTGGGACCCTAATTTTGTTTCTTACTGATGTGAGCTTCTCTAATATATCGTATGTCGATGTATAGAGATCACCTTTACTCCGTAAAAGGTGCTTCAATCACGTTATCCCCTAATAATTATTTTATAGAATTTATAATCCATACTCTCTTGCTAGGGAGGCGAGGCTTCTCAGCAGTCTCAGCTTATCGCGGTCCCCTAGCTTAGCCCTAGCAACGGCATCTTCCAGAGTAACTATTGTGTTCTCAAGCAATCTCCTATTTACTCTATACGGCACACCATCTTTGCCTCCATGTGCGAATGAGTATTTAAATGGTTCAATTGGATGAGTAACCGGATCTCTATTAGAGGGCCTATACCCATATATTAAGTCCGCAACCAGCGCCAATGCCCTTATAACGCTGGGGCCTACACCTTCTATAGATAAGACCTCTATGATCCTTTCAGCCCCAGACAGCTGAATTTTATTTATAGTATCTATTAGATGTTTAGAGATCTTTATTGGGCTATAGTATCTGATCGCATCTATATATTCTTTACCTAATGCTCGGCGCCCAATACCGCTAGCTGTATTTCTAGCGAATGTAAGCAAGGAAGAGTTGTTTTTAAGAATCGAATTAACCTGCTTTATATACCTAGCTATCCTTGATACGGGCTCCACAACGATGTCTTCGATAGTCTTTACTGTTTCTCTAGAGCCGCTATCAGTTAAATTGAGGGGCTTAACTATATTGCTTGATGCAACACCGCTATGAGGATTCAGTAGTTTTTCGTTAAACATGTTCTTTGATAGATGGTATCTTCTAGCCATTCTTATTGATGTATTCATTCCCTGCTGTATAATTGTCCAGCTGCCCTTCTCAGATATGATTATCGAGTGGTGATATAGGCTGTATCCGTCCTGTAGCAGTACATTATCTATCTTTGCTCCTAGCCTACTCACCCTAGCTATATATCTAGACGTGTCATCGTCCAGATCGAGCTTCTTGGCGGCGTACTCAACCTCTTTAGGTATATTTAAGCTATGCTCGCCCTTCCCACCCAACACCACGAAACCATAGTTGTTCTCCCACGTTATCTTCTTCAATATCGCTATAACCACTGTGGTGCTTCCACTGCTATCCCAATCCATACCTATAGCATTGTTGAATGCCTGGAACCATAGAGGGTCTGAAAACCTGTATATTATCTCTTCAGCTCCATACTCCTCTACCAGAACATCTATTATGGCTTTACCAACCTTCTCCATGTAGCTAAGTAGCCATTTGGGGACCTCGCCGCTGTGGAGGGGTAGATCTGCTATACCCATACCTAATCTCTATATAGTGTTAGGCAGGCGGTTTATTTTAATTTTATAACGCTATTTACAGCCCTATACTAGGAGTAGTACCATAAGTATCGCTATCAGGATCAGTGAAGCGAGAATGCTTCCATGAGTATCCTTGGCTATATAGTATGCAATGGCGGAATATATAGTTACTATTACAGGTGTCGCAAGCAATATGAATACGGCTATCGAAGCTATCT
>JALXCO010000265.1 GCA_026990885.1 Desulfurococcales archaeon | reverse complement strand
AACACAATTCATTGGATGATACGGACATGATTCTGATATTTATGCGCCACGGCAGAGCTGTAGACAGGTCTCTAGTTGATAGGGATGAGGATAGGTGGCTTCTTCCTGAGGGTAGGGAGGAGATCGAGTTAGTGCTTAGCCATATAGATATAGGTATCAAGAGGATATTCACCAGCCCATATAGGAGGGCTAAAGAGACAGCCGAGGCTGTTTCGAGGATAGCTGGCGTAGATTTTGTTGTAAGCGACAATCTCGCGCCGGAGTCCCTAAATATAGATTCGCTCAAGGAGCTGAACCCGAGTGATGGGGACATGTTCATATCCCACTCGCCATATATAGAGACGGTTATATCAGACCTTGTTGGGGGGTGCAGACTCAAGCTGAAGCCTGCGGGTGTAGCTATAGTTGATGTTGAAGAGGTGAAGCCCCTAGCTGGGCAGCTAGTGCTTCTGGTTAATCCTAACATGCTTGCTAGAACACGATCTTGATCCGGTGAGGGTGTAGTAGGCGTAACGCTTATATATCGTTTTGCCTAGGTTTATTGTTGAGGGTTCGAATATGCGCCAATGGATTTAGGCTCTAGGTATGGAGAGCTAGGAATATATATTCCTATAGCCTATCCGAATCCCGAAACATTCAGCCGCGTTATAGACGAATCCTCTCGATATGTCGATATACTTGAGCTGGGTGTCCCCTCCAAGAAACCTATATATGATGGACCCTACATAAGGAGGATACATAGATCTCTGGTATCTAGCGGTGTGGATTATCTAAGTGTCGCTAGATCGGTAAACAGATCTTTAGATGGTGTAGGTGCGGCTGTACTTGGCTACTATAGAGATCTACTTGGGGATCGCTACGGATCATTCGATGATCTGGCGTCAGCAATAGATAACCTTAGATGCATCCTTATACCAGACCTACTTATCGAATATACAGACCACCTGGAAACATATATAGATAAATCAAGAACCTATGGAATTGAAACATGCTTCTTCATATCATCTAAATTCCCATACAGGCTTGTGTCTAGACTCGCAAGGTATAGACCATACTTCATATACCTGGGGCTTCAAGCATCTACAGGCTCAGATCTACCGATACATCTAGTAAGGAATATCGGTGTAGCCAGAAAGCTGATTGGTGAGGGGGTTAAGCTAGCTATAGGTTTTGGGATAGACAGCCCTGAGAAGCTCAGAAAGCTTCTAGCCAGCGGTGCGGACATAGCGTTTATAGGTACCGAGTTCCTTAGAAGGCTCTCGCAGGGTGTTGATGACGCGTTTGGGTTCATTAGATCCATGCATGACGCGTTGAGGTGATCTCTTATTTGGCGCCTCGCTCTAGGATTGATGGAAACACAGATATTGAGGTCCCCCGATACTGGTATAATATAGCGCCCGACCTGCCGAGGCCGCTGCCTCCACCGATAGATCCTCTAGACTCTGATGTATCCCTCATCAATAGGTTGAGAGAGCTTCTCCCGAGCGAGCTAATAGATCAGGAGTTCACGTTCGAGAGGTATATAGGGATCCCTAGGGAGGTTAGGGAGCTATATATAGAGATCGGTAGGCCAACCCCGCTGGTTAGGGCGTATAGGTTGGAGAGGAGGTTGGGGACCCCGGCAAGGATCTACTATAAGTTTGAGGGCGTGCTGGCTAGCGGAAGCCACAAGCTGAATACAGCTATTCCACAGGCGTACTACAGCTATAGAGAGGGTTACAGCGAGCTGGTTACCGAAACGGGGGCGGGGCAGTGGGGCCTAGCCCTATCTATCGCCGGCAACCTATTTGGTGTGTCCTCAACGGTCTTCATGACTAGATCGAGCTATATATCCAAGGTTAAGAGGGTTGAGCTGATGAGGAAGTATGGAGCCACAGTTATCCCTAGCCCCTCCAACATAACCAGGGTTGGTAAAGGTATTCTTGATAGGGAGCCTGATCACCCGGGCTCTCTCGGAATAGCTATCAGTGAGGCCGTGGAGTGGGTTATGGATAGATCTGAGTCCAGGAGATACCTCCCAGGCAGCGTTATGGAGTATGTTATCCTCCACCAAACAGTAATAGGGTTGGAGGCTATAGAGCAGTTCAGAGCCTTAGATGACTATCCAAACAAGATTATCGGGTGTGTTGGTGGGGGATCGAATCTAAGCGGGCTGGCCTACCCCTTCTACAGGGAGTATGTGGAGGGCAGGGCAAAGCTTCCAGAGATCATTGCTGTTGAGAGCTCGCTTATCCCGAAAGCCAGTAGAGGCGAGTACAGGTATGAGCATCCAGACGCCTATGGGGCGCTCCCCATGATAAAGATGTATACTGTGGGCAGACACTATAAGCCCCCAGCCATAAAGGCTGCCGGGTTAAGGTTCCATGGACTTGCTTCGAGCCTATCGCTCCTTATCCGTGAGGGTTTAGTTAGGGTTAGGGCATACGATCCTGACTCGGTTAGGGAGGCTGCAGAGCTGTTCTACCAGTCCGAGGGTGTCTTGCCCGCGCCCGAGAGTTCTCATGCTGTGTTAGCTGCTATAGATGAGGCTCTGGAGGCGAAGAGGAGGGGTGAGGGTATCACTATCCTGATCAATTTGAGCGGGCACGGGCTGTATGATGAGGACTTCTTTAGCGGGTGACCTGCTGTGAGGGAGTATATACATAAGCTTGCCGAGAGAAAGGATCTTGAGGAAGGCGAGGCCTATAGTGTATGCATGTCTATGCTTAAGGGATCCTATGACCCTGTAGAGGCGGCAGCCGTACTGGTTGGGCTGAGGGTAAAGGGTGAAGGCATATCGGAGCTCAGGGGCTTCCTAAAAGCTGTTCTAGACAACGCAGTGAGGGTTAGAGTCTCTAGAAGGGTTATAGATATAGTGGGTACCGGCGGGGATGGCTTAAACACCGTTAATGTCTCTACTTTGGCTTCGATAGTGGTTTCGTCCCTAGATCTTCCGGTGGCTAAACACGGTAATAAGGGGTTCTCAAGCATCATGGGTGCGGCAGACCTTATGCAGGCTCTGGGGTACCCGATAGATATGCCGCCAGAGAAGTCGGCTAAACTGATTGAGGCCACTGGATACGCCTTCCTGTTCGCTCCCATATACCATAGGGCCCTCAGGAACGTTGCCGAGATCAGGAGGAAGCTTGGTGTGAGGACAATATTCAATCTGGTTGGGCCGATAGCTAATCCAGCCGATCCACAGATCCAGGTTATAGGAACACCAAGCAGGGAGATCCAGAATAAGTTCTCACAGCTTCTCAGTGAGGGGCCAGGGGATAGGAGGATTGCGATAGTTAATGGTTACCCGGGCATGGATGAGGTTTCCCCCTCGGGACCGACCAGGATTATCTTTATAACTGGGGAGGGTATGGATGAAGCGATCATAGAGCCTCGGGACTTCGGCTTCGACAGCATACCTCTCCACAGGGTTACTGGATCGTCTAGGGAGGAGTTGCTATCCAAAGCCATAGACGGTTTGAGAGGCACCGATCCCTATGTTTCCGTATTTATAGCTATGAATGCTGGTGTTGCCCTCTACCTAGCTGAGTACTCCAGATCTATAGTCGATGGCTACCGCACAGCTTTGAACCAGATCAAGTCTGGCAAGGCGTGGAAGAAGCTTAACGATATAGTGAGCTACTCCAGGGAGATGGTTCGAGATGGCTAGGGTAAAGATATGTGGAATCAATAACGCCGCAAGTGCAGAGCTAGCCGATGAGATGGGTGCTGACTACGTGGGGTTCGTGCTTGATGATTCCTCTCCTAGGGGCGTTGATCTGTCTAAGGCCACAGAGATCAGCAGTGTTTTAGCCAGGTCGATCCCAGTGGCCGTAGTAACTGGGAACACGTCGAGGGATATGGATGCATATGCCGTAGGCGAGGTTGCAGGGATTGTCCAGATACATAAGGAGTTGATAACAGACGATGATGTTCTAGGGTATGTTGAGATCGGTGTGAGGGTTATCCCCGTATATATCTATAGGGATGGCTTCGCTGATCTATCCAGGATTATCGGGCTAGCCAAATCATTCGGCAGGCATATAGAATACATCCTGATTGATGCACCAAAGAATCTTAGTGGTAGATACAGCTATAATCTGAAGCTCCCTATAGGGGTTTACGAATACTTCTGCGGCTCTATCAGGCCATGCGGTGTTGCTGGAGGTATAGACGACAGCAATATCCATGTCTTCAGGAGCGTTAAACCTGATCTTGTTGATGTGAGTAGCGGTATCGAGGTTTCTCCGGGAATAAAAGATCCGGATAGGATGAGAAGGGTTATAGAGGTGGCTAGAGATATATAGAGTATCGAGCATGATCTACAGGATCCCCGATGTGCCTTCCCTTATAGCTAAGATCCCGATGCTCAAGAAGCAGGGTTTGGTTCATGATATAGCTATCTACTATTCAAGGAGCAGCAACAACCCTAGGGACCCATGCGGCAACCTGGTTATAGGTTTAGATTCTGAAGTGAAGTACGTATTGGGGCATGACGGCACTCCACGTATCTATGGTGATGGCGGGGATCTGGAGGTCTATGGTGATCCCTTTATAGATCTAAGATCGATGGCGCTTAAGGCGTCCAGACTCAATAGGTATGCTCCAGCAGTGGGCTATGTCTCGTATGAAGCCCTCATATACAGCGAGCCCAGCCTAAAGAACAAGATACCATCAGCAAGCGAGCCTCTGGCCATATATCTTGTTCCAAGAATAGCTATAGAGTACAGCACCTGTAGCGGTAGCGCCAGGATTATGTGTAGGCATGGGTACTCGGATCATTTAAACAGGATCATGCTGGCTCTAGCATCGCAGCAAGCAAGCTATGAGCCTATCGAGGCCAAGCTAGCTAGGGAGTCCCACTCTAGGCGTGAGTTTATGGATATGGTTGAGAGGGCTAAAGAAAGGATCGCTGATGGCGAGATCTTTCAGATAGTGCTCTCAAGATTCAAGCTGTATAGCTTCAAGGGTGATCTGGGAGCCTTACTGCTTAATCTGTCGCGCCTAATGGAGCATCTGATGTATCTCTACTATATAGATGTGGATCCATACACCATAATTGGGGCTAGCCCGGAAACTCTGGTTAGGGGGTACGGAAGGGTTGTTGAGACATACCCTATAGCCGGGACCCGTAGAAGGATCAGGAATCAGGAGGGTAGAATCTATAGGCAGCTTATATCAGACCCCAAGGAGAGGGCTGAGCACATGATGCTTGTTGATCTAGCAAGAAACGATCTAGGGAGAATAGCTGTTGCAGGAAGCGTTAGGGTTGAGAAGCTGATGTATCCGCAGATACTGCCAAACGTGATCCATATAGTGTCGAAGGTTGTTGGAAGACTACCTAAAAGCGATCATTTGTTCGAGGCATTCAGATACCTCTTCCCAGCCGGAACAGTTACCGGGGCGCCGAAGCCTAGAGCGATGCATCTTATCGGCAAGTTCGAGGGGCATCCGAGAGGGGTGTATGCCGGTGTTGTAGGCTACGCTAGGAGGGACTATATAGATTTCGCGATCGCCATCCGGACGGCTGTTGCGAGGGGTGGCGTCTTGAGGCTCCAGGCGGGTGCTGGTATAGTGTATGACTCGAAGCCTGGGCTCGAGTATTTGGAGACCGAGAATAAGATGAGGATTATCGAGAAGCTTCTGGGGGGTGGATCTATATATGAGGATAGCGTTAATTGATAACTATGACAGCTTTGTATATAATATACTCCAGATGATTAAGAGCGTGGCCAACGTCGATATAGAGGTCTACAGGAACGACGAGATCGATCCGGAGAAGCTGGCCAATAGAGATCCAGACGCGATAATAATCTCGCCGGGGCCAGGAAACCCAACGAACCCCAGTGATGTGGGCTACAGCATAGATATAGTGAGAATGTTTCACCGGGTAAAGCCTATACTGGGCGTGTGTTTGGGGCACCAGATTATTGGGTATGTCTTTGGTTCAGGGATCAGGAGGGCCTCAAGGATCTATCACGGAAAAACAAGCCTGATCAAGCACTTCAACGGGCCGCTGTATAGGTATGTCCCAAGGATCTTCAGAGCTATGAGGTATCACAGCCTAGTTATACATGATCCCCCAAGAGAGCTCGTTGTCGATGCTGTGAGCCTGGATGACGGGGAGATCATGGGTGTGCACCACTACAGGTATCCTGTATACGGTGTTCAGTACCACCCAGAGAGTATAGGAACGGATCTGGGTAGAAGGATACTTAAGACCTTCATAGAGATCGCTAAGAGGTGATGTAGCTGAAAAGCTTTATAGCCGAACACAGGGAGTGGTATAGGAGTAAGGGGATTCTAGAGCTGCTATCAAGGGGGGAAAACTGCTTTATCTCGAATGGCGTGACGCACAGCTGCTGGGTGAGGCTGTCCGAAGCCATAGCTAGGGATAGAGCGAGGGGGAGAAAAACCATTATAGCCGAATATAAGAGGGCTTCGCCATTAGAGATCATAAATCTACACCTGCCCCTGAGAGACTTCTACCATGAGGTGGCTGAACATGTATCCGCCTTCTCTATTCTGGTAGACCATATATGGTTCATGGGGTCCCCAACGGATATAGCTGGCTTGAGAATGCTTGGGTGGAGGGGGCCGGTATTAGCTAAAGGCTTTGTGTTCTATAGGGAGCAGATAGATCTCTATAGATCGTGTGGGGCATCATCTGTGCTACTCATATACAGGGCTCTCGACCCGCACGAGCTCGATCAGCTCTACAGCTATGCCCTAGATACAGGTGTAGAGCCCCTGGTTGAGGTTAATACCCTGGACGAGGCTCTAGAGGCAATAAATAGGCTTGAGCCCAGAATACTTGGTGTTAATTCTAGGAATCTGGATTCCCTCGAGATCGATAGGGATCTCATGTTCTCCATCGTTAACCATATAAAGAGGGAGTATCCAGACATATATATCGTTGCTGAAAGCGGGGTTAGAAGCGTTGAGGACCTCAAGAGATATATCGAGTCGGAGGCGGACTCCCTGCTTATAGGAACAGCCCTCATGAGGTCTGGAGGCGTTAGGGCCTCTATGCTTGATGCGATCTCCAGGTATAGGTGACCTACTTAAGCTTTTAGTTCGCTGCATGGATTAATAGATTATGGGTGCGATGAAGAGGGTTAAAAGCGATGATCTGTGATTAACGCCCAGCGGCTGAGCGTCCCGACCGAGCAGTGTATGCGTGTGGAGATGGAGTTAATATTTGGTTATTGCCTGGGTAATTACCCCGTTAACCTCCTCTTAGGTGGCTTGGGTGTTTTTCAACATCAATAATGCTTATAAGCATAGATGAAGGAGAGCTTTATCTTCGAGGTAGATATGATGGTTCAAGTGGAAGATGTAGAGAAGTTTCTAGGATCAGAGGTGAGGGATCCTTATGGCAGGGTTGTTGGGGTATTTGTATCGTTCTACTCTGAGGTGGACGGTAATGTTACGGGTATAGAGCTGGTTAGGGGGGATGGCTCACCGATATATGTTGCTGGAGACAGGCTTGAGGTGACTCCAGACACCCTGATAGTTATTCCGGAGTGGAGGATCGAGGCTGTTAGGGTGGAGAAGCAGCTTGATCGTGCTAGGAAGAGGGCTAGGGCTATAGAGGATCTATACTCGAGCAAGGAGATAAACGTCCAGACATATGAGGAGATGAAGAAGAATATCGAGGTAACCATAAACAAGCTGAAGGAGAAGGCTAAGAACGTTAAGAACTTCCTCAGGAAGAGGCTCAACACGATTGAAGACGAGATACTGCATATAGATAAAGCAATAAACTACCTTAAGCTGGGATACACCTCCGGCGAGGTTGTGGAGTCGAGATTCAAGACAGCTATAGACTCCCTGAGGTCCTCGAAGAACAGGTATGTTGAGGAGAAGAAGGATATTGAGAAGCATATAGAGCTCCTTGAGAAGCTCGAGAACGATGTTGGGCTGGCCCAGAAGATTGAGGCTGTTGTTGAGCAGGCGCAACAGGCCCAGAGCCAGGAGAATGTTGCTGAGGCGCAGAAGCCTATAGATGTTAGGGTTATAACTTAGAGGGTGTATTGATACACCTCGCAGTCTGAGGTGTATGGTTTGTCTATAACCTACGGTGGTGAGGTTGGCCGTAGAAGCCTGATCTTTAGCTTCGGGGATATATTCGGTAGGATCTTCGGTAGAAGAAACACCGCAGTGAAGAGGGTGTTGGAGAATGTGCTCGCCGAGCTGGAGATGAACAGCGATGTCATCGAGGAGGTCGCCCGCAAGCTCAGTAGGAGATATCAGGAGCTGCATACACAAGCTCTCAGGGCCGTTACCCAGAAGAATAACGCTAGGGCAACCATCTACGCTAATGAGATGACTGAGATAAAGAAGATCCTTAAGAGGCTGAAGGTGGCTCTGATATTTATAGAGCAGCTTAGACTGAGGATAGGGACCCTCAGCGAGCTGGATAAGGTGTCTCCATCGCTGGCCAACTTCCAGAAGCTACTTGAGGTTCTCAAGCCGCAGATCGCACCCATAGTCCCCAACGTTGCTGTCTCGCTGGAGAGGGTTATGGCAGAGATAAACTCTCTTACGGGTGCGACGGCCTCTCCAGAACCCCAGGTTGTTGAGGAGATCAAGCCAGAGAGCAAGGAGGCATCGGAGTTGCTTAAGCAGATAATCCTTGAGGCGGAGAAAAGTGTTAATGAGTCTCTCCCAGAGATGTTCCCGGAGCTGGCTAAGCATGTGTCTCTGAAGGAGGCCAACGATGACCTGGTTAACCTGCCTGATGACGTGTTTGCTGTTCAGACGGAGGTGCCCACGGTTAGGCAGGGCCAGAGGATCGAGGAGAAGCAGAAGGTTAAGCAGGAATCAGGGTCCAGGCAGCAGGCTCAGAGGATTAAGATACCGCAGAGGGGTAGGGAGCAGAATAATAGGCAGGGTATAGCGGTGAAGGTTAAGGGTTCGGATATAGAGAAGGTGCTGATAGACTATATAACATCGAGAGGCGGGTTCCTGGATATAAATGACTTCATTAAGACCTACGGGTACAGCAGGGAGGACGTTATGAATGCCCTGAACAAGTTGGCTAATAAGAAGATGGTCAATATAGTGAACTCTCCCTCGCAGGATAATAGGAGTCTTGTCCCGGCCTAGCACGGATCCTGGTGTTTTCTAGATTAACCCTGTTTACCCCGGGTCTTTCTCCGTGGGAGTTCTAATCACCTAGCCCAATAGGTGGTCAGGTTGTCTGGGTATGCGATAGCTATAATGGAGAGAATGGCCAAGGACTACGCCGATAAAGCCATCATGGCGGAGAGACACGGCAAGTATGAGGAGGCGATCAAAAGCTATCGGAAGGCTGCGGATATTTTGAGAAAGATCCTTAGGCTAGACCCATACAACAGGCTGAAGGAGACCTACATAGAGTTCATAAAGACTTATGAGGATAGAGCCAATTTCCTCGAGAAGAACCTAGAGAAGATCACGGTAAGTGACGAGAACCCCCATAAGGGTGGGGGTTCAGTGGCTGATGTGGATATAAGCGAGTACATCAAGGAGCCGCCAAAAATAACCTTTGAGGATATAGTGGATCTCGAATCAGTCAAAAAGGAGCTTAAGAAATCCATCCTCTACCCGGTTAGAAGGCCTGACCTATTCATAAACAAGATCGGGTGGGCCAAGGGAATCCTCCTCTACGGCCCCCCAGGAAACGGTAAGACGATGCTTGCGGGAGCGGTAGCCAACGAGGTTAAGGGCGCGTTCATAACTGTTGACGCGGCAAACATAATGTCTAAGTGGCTTGGTGACGCCGAGAAGAACGTGCACAGGATCTTTGAGGCGGCTAGGACACTGGCCAGGCAGGGGACCCCCGTCATATTGTTTATAGACGAGGTGGACTCGCTTATGGGTGTTTTCTCAAGCGAGGTCGGTGGGGAGGTTAGGGTTAGGACACAGTTCCTTAAGGAGATGGATGGTATCCAGAGCAAGGGTGTCAGTGAGCTCATATTCGTTATTGGCGCCACCAACAAGCCCTGGGTTCTTGATCAGCCGTTCCTGAGGAGGTTCCAGAAAAGGATCTATGTACCCAACCCGAACAAGGAGGTGAGGAAGGCTATGTTTCAGCATTATCTGAGAAATATCAGGGTTGCTGAGGATATAGATCTCGACAAGCTGGCTGAGATCACCGAGGGCTACTCCTCCAGCGATATAGTCGATATAGTTAGGGAGGCCTACAACAGGGTTGTTGATGAGCTCTTCGAGAGCGGTATGATAGATGACGAGCCCAGACCCATAAGGTTCGAAGATCTGTTGGAGGTCATAAAACATAGGAGGCCGAGCGTGTCGCCCGAGCTGATAAAGGCCTACGAGGACTGGGCAAGCAAGTTTGGAACGATATGAGTCTGGCTCGCTGCAACTATGTGTGGATCTCTATAATGTCCCCATCCATCAGGAGGTGATCCCCGCCAACACGCTCCCCAGGGTACTTGGCTGATGGCCCCCATATCTTTGCGTATTTGAACCCCCTATATAGATCTTTATGTATAAGCTTGGCAGCCTCAAGAACAGTTATCCTCCCCTTAACTATAAGAGGTTTTTTAGATACCTCTCCATTGGGTGGTTTGGTATATATCCTAACTATATTGAGTAGCTTAAACAGCACATCCCCTAATCCATCTAGCCCCTCCCCCGTGAGTGCCGAGACACATAGGACTGGTATGTTGTTCCTGACCACCCTAGATATCTTTTCGCAGTATGATCTGTCGGGATCCAGATCTAGCTTGTTAGCAACAACAATGGTCGGCTTATACATCACTACACCAAGGATCGATTCCTCGATATCGCTCAGGGTCACCTCCCCATAGATCTTTACATCAGCCTTATAGATTCTATAGGACTCTAGAAGTCTCCTAACATCATCGCTTGTACCGTCCAGAAGCTTTCCGTAGTATATCACTCTAACGCCAGGCGCATCCTGCGTTTTAGAGATCTCCACCATTCCCCTAGGCCTAACCATCTTGATCCCCTCATTACTCAGCATCTCGGCTAGCTGTTTGAGCTGGAGGAGAGGGTTGTTTGATAGATCTATAACAACCATGATAGCATCCGCATTCCTAGCTAGACCAATAACCCTTCTACTCCAAACGCTTGATTCA
>JALXCO010000264.1 GCA_026990885.1 Desulfurococcales archaeon | reverse complement strand
GATGATTCCCAGAGGTATGTTGTTGATTTGGGTTTTCTGAGCGAGTATGGGGGGTCCCCTGATTTCTATGGTGGTATTGGGGATCTGAACGATCTGTTGATAAAGATCGATATAGCCAAATCACTGATCGGTAGAGACAACACCTACGCCTACAGGCTTCTCGAGGATGTCTCGAGATATATCGAGTCCAGGATAGTTGAGGAGGACCTCAAAAGACTGTTTAGGTCAGGGTTTAGGAGGGCCAGCAACTAGGTTCATTATGTGGTCCAGCTCGGACAGAACTATCTTGAGCCCCAGCCTCACGGCGTTGGGGGACCCCGGGAGGCAGACAACGAGCTTTCCGCCTATAACCCCGGCTGTGGCCCTGGACATGATTGCTGAGTAGCCTATCTCTCTCATGCTCTCAATCCTAAACACCTCTCCGAAGCCCTCAAGCTCCTTATCTAGTAGGGGTCTCACAGCCTCTATGGTTGTGTCTGTTTTAGATATACCAGTCCCGCCTGTTGTTATCACTACATCTACGTCTTCCCTGGATACAGCCTCCATAACTCTGCTCCTGATCATTATCAGATCGTCCGGGATAAGATCCCTTCCAGCTATCTCGTGGCCGCTGCTCCTCAGAAGCTCCTCGGCGAGGTCCCCTGATTCATCCCTGTAGCTCTCCCCCTTAGCCTTCAGCCTGTATCTCGATGTGCTTATAGATATGATGTACATCCTATACCTCCCTCTACCACCTGAGCGGTGGGCTATGTGCGGGTGGTGGCTTCTGTGTCTATCGTCTCTGCCCTCCATGGTCTATCAGGCCTAATGTCTATGTCTCCTCGGCGATATATATGTTCTCATCTATTTTAGGTGGCTACGCCCAATTATCCATGGTGGTTTTGGTTTGTTCAGGGAGAATCTCGAGGCCCTGATTTCTCTTATGGAGGATCGTGGGCTCGATAAGGTTGTGTTGGGCGGCTTCGGCAATACATCGTGGATCAGCGGGTTGAGGCTTGAGTCTCTCGTGGTTTCTGTCTCTCGTGATGGCGGTGTTAGGTTCTATGTTCCTGTCCTCGAGTACTATAGGGCTGTAGATCACGCTGACAGCCTCGAGTTCCGTGGTAGCGTTGAGGTTGTGGCATATCAGAGGTATCCCCTCGAGCCTCCCGAGGATGTAAGGGTTTTCTCTGGGGGTTTGAGTGAGGTCTATAGCTCTGAGGTTTCCGGCTCTAGGGTTGGGTGTGACCTCGCCCATGTCTCGGGGCCTCTCTATGGGGCTCTATCCAGCAGGTGTGTTGATGTTTCTGATGATCTGTCTAGGGTTAGGAGCGTTAAGAACTCTAGGGAGATTGAGGCTATCAGGAGGTCTGCCGAGATTGCTGTTTCGGCTTTTAGGAGGGGTGTTGATTCTCTGTCTGGCTCCTCTAGGGAGATTGATCTTGCTGTCGAGATCGAGAACGCGATCAGATCTATGGGTGGGGACCCCGCGTTCAGCGTTATTGTTGCTAGTGGCTTGAACTCTGTTTATCCCCATGCCAAGCCCGGGTTTAGGGCTATTGATTTTGGTGGCCCTGTCACCGTTGATCTGGGTGCTCTTTACGGCAACTACTGCTCCGACATGACTAGGGTTGTTGTCTCGAGGTTGGCTAGCGGGTTTAGGGAGGCTGTGGAGGCTGTTTCTGAGGCTCTCGATAGTGTTCTGGATAATATTGCTCCGGGGACCTCGTGCAGGGAGCTTGATTCCCTGGCTAGGAGGGTTTTGGGCAGGTTTGGTTTGGCTAGGTTCTTTATACATGCTCTTGGCCACGGGGTTGGTGTTGAGGTTCATGAGTCTCCTAGGCTTTCTCCTGGTAGTGGCGATACCCTTGCTGAGGGTATGGTTGTTACTGTTGAGCCCGGTGTCTATGTTAGGGGTAGGTTTGGTGTGAGGTTGGAGGAGCTTGTTTTGGTTTCCTCTAGCGGTCCTGTTGTTCTCTCCTCTGGTGTTGATCGTGTTGTTGAGGTCTCTCTCTAGAGTGGTATAGCTTTATATTTTCTTGGTATCTATATTTTTGGTGGATTTATTTAATGGGGTATAGGTGGTCCCCTCCCAGGGATCTTGTGGAGTCCTCCAACGTTAAGGCCTTCATGGATTCCCATGGGTTCTCCAGCTATCGTGAGCTTGTTAAGAGGAGTGTTGAGGACTATAGGTGGTTCTGGAGGCTTGTTCCTGAGGTTATTGGTGTTGGCTGGTTTAGGGAGCCTGATGATGTTGTTGATCTTTCTAGGGGTGTTGAGTGGGCCAGCTGGTATGTTGGTGGCTTGGTTAATGCCTCCTACAATGTTGTTGATCTTCAGGTTGAGCGCGGGTTGGGGGGTTCAACCGCCTTCACCTGGGTTGGTGAGGATGGCTCTGTTGTCGAGTACACCTATTCCGAGCTTCTCGATCGTGTCTCCAGGTTCGCTTCTTTTCTGCGTGAGTCCGGTGTTGGGCGTGGTGATGTTGTCTCCATATACGCCCCGATGATGCCTGAGTCTATAGTTGCTATGCTTGCCTCAATCAGGATCGGGGCTGTCGCCTCCCCGATATTCTCTGGCTTCGGCCCCTCCGCGGTTGCTGAGAGGCTTAGGCTTGCTGGCTCTCGTGTTCTCGTTACTGTTGATGGCTTCTATAGGAGGGGTAGGGTTGTTGAGCTTAAGAGGCTTGCTGACCAGGCTGTTGGTTTGGGTACTCCTGTTGAGCGTGTTGTTGTTATTAGGAGGTTTAGGGATCTTGAGGTCCCCTGGGTTGATGGTAGGGATGTGTTTTTTGATCGTGCTTTGAGGTCCTCCAGGTCTGAGGCTGTTGCCGTTGACCCAAACGATCCTGCGCTCCTCCTGTTTACCTCGGGCACTACCGGGAGGCCTAAGGGTGCTGTTATAAGCCATATAGGCTCGATTATTCAGCCTGGTAAGGAGCACTTCTTCAATCTCGATATACGTAGGGGGGATAGGCTGTGGTGGATCAGTGATATAGGGTGGATGATGGGTCCCTGGCAGGTTATGGGTTCGCAGCTTCTTGGGGCTTCCCACCTGATGGTTGAGGGGGCTATCGACTACCCCTCGAGGGATAGGGTTTGGGGGATTATTGAGAGGTTCAGGGTTACCCATTTTGGCTTTGCCGCTACCGTGGCTAGGATGCTTAGGTCCTTCACGGATCGGTCTGTTCTGGAGAGGTATGATCTCTCGAGCCTCAGGGTTTTCGGCAATACCGGGGAGCCTATAGATCCTGGCACGTGGCTCTGGGTTATGAGGGATGTTGGCGGTGAGGAGAGGCCCCTGATAAATCTCTCTGGCGGAACTGAGGTTTTTGGCTGTATCCTCATGCCCAGTGTTGTCACCGAGCTGAAGCCATCAACCCTTTGGGGGCCTGCTCTGGGTATGGATGCCGATGTGTTCAATGA
>JALXCO010000263.1 GCA_026990885.1 Desulfurococcales archaeon | reverse complement strand
TGTTGTTAGAAAATTATCCAAGATAGTTAGGAAATACAACATGGTTCTATCCTCCTTCTCCTCTGAAGCCCTAAGCACGGCGGGAGAGCTTCTGGAGATGGGCATCACCCCCACAGATTTAAGAAACATAATGAAGCTTCTGAAGCTGGGCATGCTGTTCGATCTAATGCTGCTCCCATCCGAGCTTTTTGAAACCCTCATTAAGGTTATATCTACTGGGGAGAAAATAGATCTAGAAAAAGAATTCTATGAATGGGGTGTGAAGGTCGGTAATGTTGTTAAAACATACTATTCCGACTCTATTGAGGAGCTTATAGAGGCAATCGCTAAAGGTAGCAGAATGCTCTCGCTTAAGGATCTTGATTTAAGCCGAAAAAACGAGGACCTCTTGGAGCTTAAGTTGGCTGGTGCAGGTAAAAGTAAGCTTGTGGCTAATTTAACGTATATGTTTATTAAGGGGTTCTTTGAGACCCTGGACTATACTATAGTTGATAAGACGGTGTCTATAGGGATTATAAGGCTCACTCTAAAAAGGAACTTCAGCGTCTTTAAATAGGTGTGGTATATAGCTGGATTGTGAAACATTGAGTTATCTTGACTATATATATAGCGATGATCTATGGGGATCATGCAGGGTTATCGAGTCTATAGTATGCATAGAGCTGGGCTCTAGGGGGCTCTATTATTGTTCGCCGATGGGTATTTTTAGGTCTAGTAGATTCAGAATCACTATTCGGGCTTACCACGATTCAAATATAATTAATTTTCTTGAGCTATCCAACAAGATACAGCTGTTTATATGTAGGGATCCTAAACCATACTATATATTGCTCAATAACCATGTTGTAGATAGGTTTATGCTGAAAGATATAACTCGAGCCTGCGGGTTCAATGGCGAATTCAATATTTCAGGCTCCTCATATACTGATCTATATCGGGAATTCATTATAACGCCAGTTCATATATTCCATGTAGGGGTCCCCCACCCAGCGTACCTTGGTAGGATATGCAGATCTGAGAACTCGCTGATTGAGGCTCTTGTGCTTTATACTCGTAGAAATCTATATGTGGGCTCATCCAGCTATATTAGCTATAGGGATCTATTGAATTACCATATCGATGTCTTCAAAAGACTCTCACAGTATATAGACTATAATAAGCTTGGATTCCTTCTGGAGACAGTTATTTAGCTTTCATATTTCTGGAACTGATGCAGGCTGTGTAGTATGCATTTTCTTATTCCTTCTCTGGGGACTAGCTCTCTGCACCTCTCTATGGCTATCTCCTTCTCCCCCGAGAGGATCTCCTCCAGAGAGGCTACATCCCGGGCATGCTGGTTGTGGTCGATCAGGCAGTAGGGACCGGCATACCTGAACAGCCTCGGGTGGATCTTGAGTAGCTCACGCCAGAGCATCCACGCAACAAGCCTGATCTCTGTCTGGGCATGGGTGCACATCCTCAGCCCGAGGAAGTGGAGTATCTCCCTAGCATTCATCGTTGCAACAACCTTGGTTGCGACAGCCTGCGGGAGAACATACCTCGCATCCTCCTTGCTCATCCCCCTAGCCCTAAGCTCCCAGTACCTGGCTACGGACCTAGCGTATTCAGAGGCGGTTATCACTATCAGATCTTCAGGCCAGTCGGGGTCGCCTAGGTAGAATGCTCTGCCAACCTCCTCTAGAGCCTCCCTATCCCCTCTAGCCACCCTCTCAGATAGATCAAGCCAGTAGCCAGGATCCCTAGGCTCTAAAAGCCTCTCATTATACCTCTGGCTCAACTGAGTGTATGAGGCAACCCTATGCCTAACCAGCTGGTGGGAACAAACCCTAGAGCACACAACCTCGAATGTGTAGACAGAGTGCTCCCAAGGAGAAAGATGCCCACGCCTCAAAGTCTCCCTAATCCACGTCTCGACCTCGCCATCGCTCATCCGCTCAAAGATCTCCTCAACATCCCTCGACGATAGAGACCTCTTGGAGGATGATGCAACAAGCCTCTCGCCATCGCCAGTGAAGGAAATAACCCTAACTCTAGGGATCTTATTAGGAATCTTCACTTTCAGAAACCATATCCTATGTTTTATCTATGGTATTATCGTTAAAATACAATGTATAATCCTTATTGGGGGCATTGCATTAAATGCCTAATGCATTTTTATATAGCTTTATTCGGTTTCCTATTCTCGGATGTTCTGCTGTGTCTGTTTCGCCGCCTAAAATATACTTGCGTGATCTTACCTGGAGGGAGTTTAATGATCTATGCTTAAACGCTACTCCATGCATCGCTATACAGCCTACAGGATCTATTGAGCAGCACGGTCTTCATCTACCTCTTGGGACAGATGCCTATATAGCTGAGAAGCTGGCCTATATTTCTGCGCTTGAGGCGTGGAGGAAGGGTTTCAGGGTGCTGGTTAGCGATTCGTTGAGTTTTGGTGTTTCTGAGATGTGGCTTGGCAACCCTGGTACTGTGTCGATTAGGTTTGATTCGTATGTATCGTTCGTTAGTGATCTTGTGTTGTCTCTCATTGAAACGGGATTTAAATATGTTGTTGTGTTGAATGGCCACGCTGGTAATTCAGATATTCTGAAGGTTGCTCTTCGGAGGGTATCTGGATCTATAGATCCCAGCAGGAGACTCTATCTAGTTAATTGGTGGGAGTTTATCGGCGACGTTATTGATCGTGTGTTCAGCTCGGGATTCTACCATGCAGATGAGGTGGAGACTTCTATTGCCTATGCCCTGGGTTTGGATGTTAGGAAGGATCTAGTTAGATCTGAAGAGAGCAGGAGAAAATATTCGGATAAGTGGCATCCCCTGAAGCAAACAGTTAGGCCCAAAGTATATTTCTACAGCAACGAGGCCCATAGATATACTGTAGGGGCATTTGGGGATCCTGGTAAGGGTGATGGTGATAAAGGCAGGATCCTTATCGAATCATTCAAAGCTAGATTTATGGATTTTCTGGAGGATATATTAAATAATAATATATAGCGTTGAGACCAATCCAATATACCGAAAATTTAAATAGAATTTAAATAGCTAACTGCATTAATTCTTTAGTGGGGGCTATAGATAGAGTAGGTTTCGATTCTTAATGATGTATGTGGCGGTCACTGAATGGTTCAGGTGATGACTTAGGAGCCCCCTGAGGCTTTCGCCTCTATATTTTTAAGGGCCTTAATTTTCTGTATTGTTTTAGGTATCAGCTCATTTAGATCTTTAGCGAACACATAGAGGCCATTGGGTATGTATTCTGAGGATGCACAGCTGTATGTGTGTACGTATTTGCCGTTAACCACCTTTATGTAGTATACTGGGATATTTGGATCGTATCTTAGAAAAGCCACATAGATGTCGTCTTCATAGTCTATATATATAATTATGCATCCATCGCCATTCTCTAGAGC
>JALXCO010000262.1 GCA_026990885.1 Desulfurococcales archaeon | reverse complement strand
ATCTAGATCTATATTAATAGGAGATTCATTAAAGTTAAAGGGTATAATAACAGAGAGGGATCTAATTAAACTTTTAATCAATAAATTAATATAGTAGTTAAAAAGCTAAAAAGATAACAATTTTACTAAATTTTTAAGGTAATCCTTATATAGTTAATTCATAATAAGTTATTGCCCATTTTTATTTAATCATGTTATATCTGTTAGGGCAATGTTTAAATATGTTAAGAAAAATTTATTATTTAGAGAGTTGGTGGTTGATTAAGATGTCTCAAAATGTTAATATTGAGGCGAGAAAGGTTCAGAAGTTTGGTAGATCAACGCTAATGGTGTCTCTGCCAGCAGATTGGGTTAGGGATGTCGGGTTAAAGCCAGGAGATACAGTAACTATTGTGGTAGATGAAAATAAAGCCTTGAGGATATACCCAGCTTTTACTGCTCCTGAAGTTAAGGAGAGGAGGATCCTTATAAAGATATCGAAATCTACGAGAGACGTTCTAATAGAAAAAGTTATGACTGCCGCGTACGAGCTGGCCTATGATGTTATAACGGTTGAGGTTGCTGATGGATATATTGAGGAGGATCAGTTAAAGATAGTTAGAACACTAGTTAAAGACCTTATTGGTGCTGAGATCATCGAGCATTACCCGAACAAAATATCTATTCAGGTTTTCGTGGATCCCACCAAGCACTCGATTAATGGAATAATAGCCAGGATGAGCAACATAGTAATGTACATGATGCAGTATCTATTTTACGTAATAAACGAGAGGAAAAGACATTTTCTAGACGAGATCAAGGAGCTCAAGCTAGAGCTAGAAAGGCTATACAGGCTATCAATTAGGCAGACATTCATAAGTAGTGAGCACCTCTACCAGAGGCAAGACGAGATAAAGCCCCATATGATTCCTAGATTTAGAACTGTTGCAAGATCACTAAATATAATTGGAAGTTCAATCTCGAACATATCCAACATGATAGGCAGATTAAGCGATGAGGATCTAAGTAAGTTGGCTAATGCGGGTACAGATCTAAGAGAGCTCTTCGACGTATTTAAGGTTGCTCTAGAGAAAGCTATCAATGCTGTTGAGAAAGCCTCTCTTATTGATTCGTTTAACGCCGTAATGATGTCCAATGAGCTTAACGAGTATGTGGTTAGGTATTTAAGAAACCTATATAAGGACAAGGGTGAAACACCGCAGTATGTGCTGATAAGAGAGATTGTCGATTCCATAAGAAGATCTTCTACAGATATAGCGGTTATAGCAGGTATAGGAATCGATCTAGCTATCGAGAGATCTGAGGGAGTAGTGGATCTCGCATCAGAAGAGATACTTAAAATAATATAAAATATTTTTTAGTTGCCCGCAGGTTATCTAAAGATCTTTGTTTATTAGATTGAAAAACACAGTGTAATGTCGGTTCAATGCTAGGTCTAGAAAACAGATTAAATCTCGATTTGAGACATGTAGTGAAAATTTTATCGGAGATTCTATACAGGATTGAGAGGTTTAGTGTATCGATAGATGTAGCGTTTAAAGAAACATGCAGAAATAAAAGATGCGGGAGGAACCTCTGGGAGAGAGAGCAAATATATAATTTAGCTAGAGACTTTATATCGAGTGTGATCAAGCTAAGGTGCATCCATGGTGAAGTAAGCAGAAGTAGATTAGCTAAGATATTTGTAGAGGGTTCAAGCGAGGGATACGGCCTCGTAGATGATAGATACAATATCAGGGAGTGGTGTATATATTCTATTCCAGAGTGGCTGTATCAAGATCTATCTAGGTTGCTCGATAAAAACGAGCTAGATAGGCTGTTGAGCTCCCTGCATAATCGCTGGTGGTGGCTCAGGATAAACACCCTTAAAGCAAGTGAGGAGAAGGTATATAGAATGCTTGAAAAGGAGAATGTCGAGTTTGAGAATGATAAAGATCTATGGTATCTCATCAAGGTAATAGGCTCCAGAAAACCGATCAGGCTTCTTGAACCCGTTAAAAAATACTACGCGATCCCTCAAGATAAAGCATCATGCCTAGTTGTCGAAGCGTTAAACCCTCAGTATGGGGATGAGATCGTAGATGCATGCTCTGCTCCTGGGCTGAAGTCGTCATTAATATATATGCTTACTGAGGGAAAAGCAAGGTTAACTCTTGTTGATGTATCGAGGAAAAGGATATTTAAGATGAAGCATCTGCTTAAAAAGCTGGGTATCACTGATCTAGACGGGATCGTGCTCGCCGACTCGACCCAAATAAAGCTGGCTAGAAGATTCAATAAGGCATTGATTGATGCTCCATGTTCGTCCACCGGGGCTATAGGCAAAGATCCGGCTATCAGGCTCATAATAAGTAGTAGAGACAAGCTCAATTACTACTCAAAGATCCAGAAAGAGATACTGAGAAATATAGCCAGGTATGCAGATATCACAGTTTACGCAACCTGCTCTATACATCCAAAAGAAGGCGAGGAAGTCATTGAGAGCCTGCTCAACTACATGAAACCTCTACCACTAACGCTACCGACCTCCAAAGGATATAGAATATATAAGGTGAGCGAGACCGTAGCTAGAACCTTCCCCCATATACATAGCTCGGATGGGTTCTTCATATCGATGCTAGCTTATGAAGCTTAATTAAGGTTTAAACCATGCGCATTCAACGAATGCTCAAAAAGTTTTCTTAGCTGTTATTGATGTATTTTAAATAGTTCCGAGGCATCTCTACAATTTTTTATTATGCAAAAACGTTGATTGGGTAGAAATAGCTGCTGTGATGGTTTTTGCCCCCTTTAGGATATTAAAAATTCACGGGCTCTGACGGCTTACTGTTTATATCAAGATCCCAGGAATCTCGGATTAAAGCTTTTTAGATAGGGTAATACCTATAGTATCTATCGTTTACTCTAAGCCATATTTCTACGTGGTTCTCTATTGAGCTTGTATAGATCTTAGGCATTAAGACCTCCTCAACCTGAAACAACCCGGCCATGTTTTCCATGTTGATGGTTATCTTTAAAGGTCTTGTTTCCCCACTGTCTATCTCTACACTTTTTATCGACAGGGCAGACATGGCGTGCATGTCAAGCTTGCCTAATTTATATGGTACCCTAGCTCTACCCATAGACATGTCGGTTCCATCAGCAATCTTTACTATTCCGCCCTCAACGGTGAGTGATTTAACGTTGTATTCTGTAGCATATATAGCCTGCATGATCTCCTGTCTAAGGGCAATGATCTTTTTCAGGGGACCCCTAATAGCTTCCTTCAGGATCCTGTGTATAATGTCTTTAGCGAGCAATGCACCAAGCATTTCATGGTTTGTCCTATGTATAGAATTACCTATATCATGAAGATACGCGGCCATCAAGACAATGATCTTTGCCTCCTCCATGCTTGATGATATCTTGTCCCTAATGC
>JALXCO010000261.1 GCA_026990885.1 Desulfurococcales archaeon | reverse complement strand
GAAGATCAAGGTCAGGGACCCCGAGAAGGCGTATATTAGAAAAGCCGTTAGCTTAATAGAGAGGATAGATCCTAGACTAATCAATGCGTTGAGCGACGCTGATCTAAGTGTGATAGCCCTAAGCCTGGAGCTGAGGGATAGGGGGTGTGATCCTGTTTTATTCACCGATGACATGGTTATTCATAGGGTATGCAGGGATCTTGGGTTGAGAACTGTTGGCGTCAAAAGATCTAGGCCATCAAATATTAGAAGGGTTAGGCAGTCTATGTTTGTTTGCGCTGTCTGTGGCTATAGAACCTATAGGAGGCCTAAAAACGATCAGTGCCCAGTGTGTGGAGGTAGACTTAAAGAGGAGAAACAGGTTATATAGCGGCTCCTCAACGCTTTATCTACACCTTCCTTAAGACGGCTATAAAGAAGCCTGGCGTGTCATGTATATATGGATCGAATCTGACCCAAGGCAGATCCCTACCTATAAAAGCCACCCCACCCAGATCAGCGTCCGGCTTAACGGGCTCGAAATACCCCTCCTCAACAACATCGATTATGTGGGCCTCGTTCTCGTGGAACGTTATTGAGCATGTTGAATACACCAGCAGCCCGTTATCCCTTAAGATTCTATGGGCCTCATATATGAATTGCCTCTGGTAGTTGGCCAGGGAATATAGATCTTTAGACGTCTTCCTATCATAAATCTTTGGCCTCACCCCGGTTGCTGTGCATGGGGGATCGAGTATAACTAGATCGGCCTTGAGCCACGGATAATCCCGAGACAGGTATCTTGAGTCGGCCTTAAAGATCTTAATGCCATCAATACCCAGCCTAGATAGGGTATGCTTCATCCTCTCCAGCCTGCTCGATGAATGCTCAAACGCATATATGCTGGCTCTGCCGAGGGTGAGCTGATATATATGGGAAGCTTTACCTCCCGGAGCTGAGCACATATCAACTACGGTCCATCCAGGCTCGGCTTTGGCCAGCCTCGAAACAATCATCGATGGTAGGGACTGTGGGTATATATACCCGTTTTTCCAGACCTCAAGCTCCCTTACTGGGGGCGCTGTATACAGGCTTTCAGAAACCTTCACGAACAGGCCTTTCTTGGTTTCCATGGCGTCTCTACATGATCTGGCGGCTACACCTACAGCGATCAATATCCCGTTGGGCGAATATACAGATACGTGATCCCCCTCTAGTATATCTCTATCGCACTTAACCACCCCCGGAGAGTAGAGGTTTGAACCCATCATAACGGATTCCGAGGCGTACTTGTCGGCTACAACCTTCTTGCCTATATCGGCGATGTTGTTTGGGCCCTCGACAATGAAATATAGGGCTTCCGGGATATGTTCGTCCCTATATACCCTGTAGCCCTCCTCCTCAATGAGCTCCACGGCTTTCTCCACAGATACTTTAAGGGTGTTTACTCGGACATACAGCCTAGATGGGGGCTTGGTGAGGGAGCTTAAGATATTCTCTACATCCCCATGCGGATAGGCCTGTGAAATAGATCTAATAACAATGTCGTCGTAATCCATAAAGAGGGAGGTGTTCAGCGATCCAGGCATGGCCAGAAAACCCAATTAAGCAATAGACTAACTATATTCCAGACAACCCAAATAGATTATTAAAGGGTGAAAAAATAAAAATTTAAGGACACCCAGTGCCGGGGTGCCCGAGCGGCCCAAGGGGGTGGGCTCGAGACCCTCAATCCAGCATGTTGTAGCGAGAGACCCACTGGGGTTCCCGCCCCGCGCGGGTTCGAATCCCGCCCCCGGCGTCAATACTTAGTCACTTGTCTAAGCGGCTTTAGTCTAGAGACGATTAAGTTTATATATTTTCTTGGTGAACATCTAGAGAGGTTTTAATCTTGGCCAGCGCCGACAACGTCGGTATACTGGGTTGGGGAGCATACATACCTATATACAGAATAAGCTCAGACGAGATAGCTAGGGTGTGGGGCTTCGATGATAAGATCCCCGAATCAATATGGGTTGAGGAGAAGGCTGTAGGTGCTGTCGATGAGGATACGGTGACCATGAGCTGGGAGGCTTCTCGATACGCTTTGATGAGGAGCGGTATCGATCCCTCTGAGATAGGGGCCGTTTTTGTAGGTACAGAGTCGAAGCCGTACTCCGTTAAGCCTACAGCAACGATAGTTGCGGAGGCGCTCGGCATACCGCCGAAGAAGCTCGCCTCAGACCTGGAGTTTGCGTGTAGGGCGGCGTCGGAGGCCATAAGAATAAGTATAGGGCTAGTCAAGTCCCAAATAGCTAAGGCAACACTGGTTATCGGTGCGGACACCGCTCAGGGAGCCCCAGGAGATCTGCTGGAGTTCAGCGCGAGTAGCGGCGCCGCGGCATATATAATAGGCAACCCCAATCAGGCGGCTGCTATTATTGTTGCAAGCAACAGCTACATAACAGACACCCCAGACTTCTGGAGGAGGGATGGGGCACCCTATCCCGAGCATGGAGAGATATTTACTGGTGAGCCAGCATACTTCCACCATATAGTAAACGCGGTCAACGGCCTGTTCGAGGAGTATGGCTTCACCCCCAAGGACTTCGACTATGCGGTCTTTCACCAGCCTAACGGCAAGTTCCCCCTCCAGGTTGGTGCTAAGCTTGGGTTCGATAAGGAAAAGATCTTGCCGGGAATAGTTACCCCATATGTAGGAAATACATACAACGGATCAGCCCTGCTGGGGCTGGCTAAGGTGCTGGATATAGCTAAGGAGGGTGAATGGATATTGGTGGCTCCGTTTGGCAGTGGTGCTGGTGCTGACGCATATGCCATAAGGGTTACCGATAAGATAGAGGAGAAGAGGAGTCTAGCCCCGACCGTGGAGGAGCTTATAAAGAGAAAGATCATGATAAGCTATGGAGAATACACAAAGATGAGGGGTAAGATAAGGAAGTATGAGAGGTGAGTGGGTGGTGCTTCAGCAGCAACCTATAGTTGCTGGGTTTGGGGCTGTTAGGATAGATAGGCATTTCGGTATGTCATCCATAGATCTTGCTGTGGAGTCGCTGAAGGATCTAGAGTCGAGGCATCCGGATATAGATTTGGCTCCAGACACAGTTATCGTCTCGTCGATGCATCCAGAGATAATGCAGGAGCAGTCGGGGATTGCTGGTGTGATGGCTGATTACCTAGATCTCAAGGGTGTGAGGGTGTATAGGGTTGAGGCGGGCGAGGCAAGCGGTCTGGCTGCGGTGAATATGGCTTATACACTAATAAAATCGGGTTTATCGAGATCCACACTGGTTATAGGTGTTGAGAAAGTAACTGAGTACCCTACAAGCATGATTACGAGAGCGTATTCGCTCATAGAGGATTCCGACTATAAGGGCTTCTACGGGGTCACCCCGGCCGTTGAGGCCGCGCTCCTCGCTAAGATATATATGAAGAGATACGGATACA
>JALXCO010000260.1 GCA_026990885.1 Desulfurococcales archaeon | reverse complement strand
GGCCTAGGCGATTTGAGTTCAACCCTCCTATAGTCCACATACCCCCTATCTAGCTCAACCAGATACACGTATCTCTTATCCATGTACTCCGACACATTTAGAGCCTCAGTAGATCCCGGGTATATCACTGGCGCCCCATATCTTGTACGCCCCTCCCAGTTCTTGTGGAGGTCCCCCAAAGCTATATAGCTGTACCCCTTAGGAATATTGATCGTGTAGGCAGAGCCTGAAATATCCTCCCTACACCTGGACTCGCTAATTTTCATAACTATAGATGCAGCATCACACAGAATTGTGTGGGCCAACGCAACCCTGACATCAACGCCGTCTCTACCCGAAAGCCTATCTATAAAGAGCCTATCGAAAGCCTTGTGGGAAAAACCCACTATCTCAACCCTCAAGCCGGAGCCATCCTCGAAAACAACGCTCCCAGGGGTAGAGGAGTCGGAAAGAACCCTAGCTAGGTCTAGCGCCTCGAGAACTCTAAGGGGGGAAACCCCGGTAGCCTTTATAGTTTCGTGGTTGCCGGCAACGACATAGAAGTCGATCCCGTTGCTTCTCAGTCTAGACAAATGCTTAAAAGCCGATAGATACGCGGCCGCTTTAGGGTTTGAATCATGAAACATGTCTCCGGCATGGAGGACGGCATCGACTTTATGGGCTATAGCTATATCAGCAACCTCCTTGAAGGCCTCATATATGTCTCTCTCTCTATCAATCAGGCCATAGGGCGCGGCCCCGAGATGGGTGTCTGAAACATGGATGAATTTCAAGATCCATTCACCACGGAGCAGGCTTAGAACAGATCAAGAGGAAAAAACCAGTATTCACAAAACCACACTCAAGGCACATCAAGCTCCTCTACATCGTCCGTTGAACGCATCCTCCTATTCAGGGACGCCCTCCACATCTCCAATATAGCTGGGGAGGTCCCCATCTTCTTACCTTTATGCATATCAATATCGACAAGAACAGGGAATCTACCCACCCACTCCCCGAGAACAATGGCTCTCCCTGTTGGCAGGCTCGGTATAGTTTCCGCTAGGCTCTCCTCAAGAGAATCAGCTATGTTCATGATCGTTTGGACATCCTCGCTCTGAACCATCTTCAGAAAGATAAAGTTCTGTAGCTGGGACACAACATTTATATCGAGGTCCCTGGGCCTCTGGCTAACTATAACTAGTATAGCGCCAAACTTTCTCCCCTCCCTAGCGAACTTCTGGAGACTCTCCTTGGCTGGGGTGTTTTCGTGTATAGATATAAATACTGGAGCCTCCTCAACAACAAGTACGGTGGGTGTTCCCTTTCCCTTTTTGGCTTTAAGATCGTTAAGAAGATCATCAGCCAGAAGCTTCAGTATCCACGCCTTCTGATCATCAGACATCTCGGAGACATCTACAACAACAATCTTCCCTGGCTCAATAAAGCTGCGTATTCTCTTAGCGTCGAGGGATACTGGGGCATACTCAAAGAACTCTTCAACCTTATCCTTTACACTCTCGATCTTCTTGGATTCAAATAGGTTCTTTATGTAATTCTGATCCAGCTCCCTAAGTATAAGATCCCTAAACATCTCTTCAGCACTAAGCTTGCTCTCGCTATCATCCTCGCTACCTGAACTATCCTGCTTAGATAAATCAGTTAAAGGTTTTGTTTTTTGTTTTTTACCTTCTCCCTTAAATAGATCTGATATAGCCTTTTTAAGATCCTTCCTCTCCCTCCTCGCCTCCTCAAAAACTCTATTAACAACATTGCTGAGAACCATCCTCAGCATTCTCCTCTGTCTAGTTGCGGCGGCCTCCCTAATTATCATTGAGGCTAGAATTCTAGGCTCTATATCTAGCGGGTTTATAGCTGCCTCGATATGCTCCACCCTAACTCTATCCCTATTCATGGTTTCCAGATTACCGTATTCGCCATGGACATCGAAGATCACTACTGGAGCCCCGAGCGAGGCCAGCCTGTCGGCTATGATAGCTACAGTATTGCTCTTCCCGGAGCCTGTCGCGCCAGCTATCAATAGGTGTTTAGATAGCTTGTCCACATCCACATACACCTCCACATCCCTTCTCTCGGCTAGATGGCCTAGCTTGATGCCCTTTGTGCGGTCTATGCTGTATACTAGTTCAAGTATCTCTTTTGGGGCTGGGTATATTGGTGTGTTTGGCGGGATTGGGTATCTAGGCGTCTCTACGGTGTAGGATCCGTCCTTATTCCTCTTTAAGTTGGCCACAACATAGATGTCTATTGGTGAGTATTTAGGGAGATCTATGGAGCCGAGCTTAGCCATTCTAGACTCATCCGAGTAGCTAGCTGTGCCGGGCTGTATGCTCATTCTATACCCGCTGTTGCTGACTACTGCTACAGCTGTGTAGGACTCTGTATCGCCTGATGATCTATTTTTAACCCTGAAGTCCGCACACACATACTCGCCCACAGGTAGAGGTGTGCTCGAGTTAACCCTGCTTACCTGTGGTCTTGGGGACTCAGATATGTAGCCCAGCGCCACCCTGTCTAGATCCATTCCTCAAGCACCTCCCTCCCTGATTCAAAAAGCATGTTGTGGGTTGATAAAAGCTGATCCAGAACGCTATGGGAAAGCTTAGATGTTGCGTGCGCGTGCCTCAGGGGTTCCGGGTAGCCTGATGGGCTTATGGCGTTGATCATCGATACTATTTTCTCGATAGATTTTCTGTCGTGTCTTCCTAGAAGGCTTAACTGGTATACGGGACCTCCCCTAGAGAATATCGCGTACGTTATGGTCATTTCGTCCCCTGTATCCTTGTTCCTCTGTGGATATATAGGGTCTAGGAATCCAGGGACCCTCCATGCCTCTCCATACTTCTTTTTAAGGATTTTCTCTATAACTATATAGTCCGGGACCACGGCAGCTTCCCCACCTATCTTTATCTTTCCACGCTCCACAAGCATGTAGGCTAGGGGCTGGAGAGTTGTTGATTTCGAGATAAAAACAAGGCCATCGGCGAGTGAATCGATCTTCCTCAACATCTCTATTCTCCTGCTCCAGCTCCTCTTAAGCTTCAGCGATAGGCTATCCTTCTTCTTGAATCTGAGGGCTAGAAAGGAGTTTAGGGATCCATCCATAAGCACCAATACAGGCCTCATACCCCTATCAACAAGCTTATTTACAGCATCCATGGTGGCGCCAACCTCAAGATCTTTAGACACGTGGTGAACTATCCTTCTTCTATGCTTGATCTCTCTATCCCTAGCCCTGAACTCATCCCCGACATTGCCGGCTAGTGAACCACCCATATACTCTGGGATACCAATGTTCTCAATGACCCTAGACTCGACCTTAATGACCGACATCCCCCAATCAATCTTCAGCCCCTCCTCACCGTTGTAGAAGTATGTGAGCGCTGTAGCCTGTATCAGGTAGATGTAGGCTATTCTAAGATGCTTACCTATAAACGAGGAGTCTGTAGCTATAACTGGCGATACTCTGCTCGCATCTCTACCCTCCTCCACCTCGTTCCATTCGAGGTCCTCTTCTATCTCTATGCGATCGTATATACCTACGATCCTCTCTATATCCCTCTTTATCGAGTCGAAGCTCTGGAGGACCTCGATAGATACCAAGACTATCTAACCTAATCAATATACTATTTTTAAAATAGTTATAACCAAATCTACAGCTCAATACATAGCGATTAAAGTAATACGGAGGTACCACCCCAATGATGTGGCGGGCTACCATTCATCAGGTATTGGCCTTAACGGGTGCTCAACTCTTTGGCTGTGGTTAAAGCTGTATCGGTATTTCGGTCTTTAGCAACCCGAGCTATACAGCTGTGTTGTATTGTTGATGTGTTTAGGGCCTAAAGCTTATTACTACTGTTTTTCTTCTCTACATAGAACTGTATGTGGAGCTCCAGTAAGCTCTCTGCGGCTCTGGGATCACTAATCATAAGCGTGTTCCTAGTTATCCTCAGGATAGTTGCGTACCTATACAGCGGTAGCCTTGTGGTTTTAACGGATCTGCTCGACACAAGTATAGATATACTTGCTGGAGCGATCGCCACGTACAGCGTCTATATAGCTTCTAAGCCCCCAGATAGGGAGCATAGATACGGCCACGGGAAGGCTGAGGATATTGGTGGGCTTATCGAGTCGATGATCCTTATAGGCGCGTTCATATTTATCCTATACAGTGCTCTAGATAGGGTTCTATTTAGTTCTGGAGAGGTAACCGTAACCTTCTCGATGCCGGTTATCCTTCTAATATCCACAACACTCGCGATTAACCTATGGAGATACATTGTTCTTCGAAGGGTTGCGGCTAGGGAGCGGAGCAAGGCGTTGGAGGCTGACTCTCTGCATTACTTGAGCGATGTTTTATCTGGATCAACTGTTCTGGCTGTAGGCTCTATCGGGTTCCTCAATCTGGTTTCCATCGATCATCTGGTTCTCATAGACTCGATGTCCGCTGTTGCCGTATCGCTGTACTTTGTCTACTCGGGGGTTAGGGTTGGTTTGAGGGCTATATCCGATCTTATGGACCAGACCCCAGAGAAGGTTGCCGAGGCCGTGGAAAATATTGTCTCGAGCGATCCTAGATGCAGGGTTCTTAGGGTTAGGGCTAGGAGGTCTGGAAAAACGATCTTTATAGACCTCAATCTAGGGATCAGCCAGCATCTGGATCTCAAGGCTCTGAAGGAGATCATAGCAGAGATAGAGAGCAGACTAAAAAGCATGTTCCCAGATATGACGGTTGATGTTGTGTACAATGTTACTCCTGAGGAGCCGGAGTCCATCGTTAAGAAGATAAAGGATATAGCGTCTAGATACAGGGGTATAGGCAACGTCCACAACATAATATATGTGCCCACCGAAAAGGGTGGGGAGGTTAGGCTTCACGTCGAGATAGATCCGAGGATGAGCGTGGGTAAAGCCCACGAGATCGTGTCAGATATAGAGAGCGCCATATACAGCGAGGTTAAGGGTATAAGAAAGGTTGTAATCCATGCGGAGCCCTGGAGGGGGAGGATAGACTACAATAGGCTTATACAGCAGTCCATCGAGCGGGACCCCGAGCTGAAGGCCCATATAAGGATAAAGTCGATATCCACAACTGTTGTGGGTGGAAGGGTGTTTCTGGATATAGTCTGTAGCGTTCCGCACGACATGGATATGGAGCAGGCCCACAGAATAGTTTCTAAGCTGGAGGGTGTTTTAAGGGAGAGTCTCGGGGATAATGTTGCTGTAACCATACATATTGAGCCGCGGCACCTATAGATCTACCATCTAGATGCGTGAACCCTTATAACCCTAGCTATATTCTCCCAGCTCAGCTTAGATATGTCGCTTTCGCTGAATCCCGAATCCATTAGCCTAGATAGCAGGTTGGGTAGCTTGGAGACGTCCTCCAGCCCTTTGGGTGTGGTCTCTATCCCGAAGTAGTCTGTTCCGATAGCCAGTATATCGCTTCCGAATCGCTCTTTAACGTCTACGATGTGCTTTACCAGATCATCTATAGATGGATCATCAGCGATGGTCGAGGTTATCATTGTGAACCCGACAACTCCCCCGCTTCTCTTTATGCCCTCCAGGATCTCGTCATCGACGTTTCTAACGTGCCTCCTCCTACCCATATAGTTTGAGTGGCTGGCTATAACCGGGAGCTTAGATATGTTGAGCACCTCCAAGCTTGTTTTCCTTCCTGCATGGGATATATCGAGTATCACCCCAAGCTCGTTGGCCTTCTCAACTAGATACTCGCCCTCACCTGTGAGCCCATAGTCCCTCCTAGACATGCATGAGGATGCGTATCTATTGTCGTAGTTCCATGTTATCGTTAGGCTTTTCACTCCTAGCCTGGCCAGTACCTCTAGATCTTCGGGATCTTCAAGAGGATCCGCACCCTCCAAGCTTATCAGAAACCCGATCTTCTCGCTGCTCTCCAGAGCCTCAAAATCCCTTGGTGAATCCACAATCTCTATCTCACTATATGCCCTGGCCATTCTATAATAGATCTTTATATGCTCCAAAACATTAACCAGCCCCCCTCTATACAGGAGGGGCTTTATCGAGTACCCGAAGCCGTACCCCTTATTGAGCATCTCCTGGATCCTGGGGTTCCAGGAGCCTATAGCCGGGAAAATAGCCGAGAACACCAGCCTGATTCCTGCCCTCCGATACTTTGGTATGTCTCCATGCCTCCCCTCAGCGTCTACATCGAAGCCTGGGGTGTTTCGTGGCGCGTTCTGTAGGTAGAACGAGATGTCTTGATGTAGATCGGCTATCCTGAGCTTCAAGAAGATTCACCTGTGTTGGTTATGTAATATTAGATATATATAGTTGAGGTGGAACATAATTAATGGTTACCCATAAAGGTTTCTATATGTAATTTTAAAGTGTAGTGGTGGCGTTTAATGAAGTACGTTATTAAGGCTCGCATTGAGGTTGATGGTATTGTTGATAGATCAGATATCGTAGGGGCTATTTTCGGGCAGACAGAGGGGCTGTTCGGCTCGGAGTTCGACTTGAGGGACCTCCAGGAGAAGGGTAGAATAGGTAGAATACATGTGGACATCAAGCACCATGGAAACAAGACTGTTGGTGACGTGCTTATACCCTCCAACCTGGATAAGGCCGAGACCGCTTTGATTGGTGCTATGGTTGAGACCGTAGATAAGGTTGGCCCCTACAACGCCAAGATCCAGGTTGTGGACTTTATAGATGTCAGGCTGGAGAGGATCAAGAAGATTGTTGAGAGGTCTAAGGAGCTCCTCAAAACCTGGTCGAGGGAGAAGTCCCCGGATCTAAAGGAGATCATAAACCAGATAGTTTCAGCTGTGAAGACGGCCGAGATAACCCACTACGGCCCTGAGAGGCTTCCAGCAGGCCCCGACGTGGATAAGGCGGACACGATAATAATTGTTGAGGGCAGGGCGGACGTTATAAACCTGCTGAGATACGGCTATAGGAACGTGATCGCTCTAGGGGGAGCCCAGGAGAAGGTCCCCGAATCAATAGTTAAGCTCGCCAAAAACAAGAGGGTTATAGCATTTGTAGACGGGGACCGTGTAGGAGACATGATTCTTAGAACACTAATAAACGCCATCAAGGTTGATATGGTCGCCAAGGCCCCTCCAGGCAGGGAGGTTGAGGAGTTAAGCGGTAAAGAGATCGAAAAGGCCTTAAAGAATGCTGTTCCACTAGTTGATTATCTGAAATCGGTGAGTAGGGAGGCTAGGAGGGGCGAGGCCGAGATCACGGAGATAGTCATTGAGGAGCCTAAGGAGGAGACTGCCGAGAAGAAGGCTGAAGCCGCCGAGGAGAAGACCTCTTCAGCAGCTGAGGCGAAGCCTGTTGAAGCTGTGAAGACTGTTGAGGCGTATGAGGTCCCCAACTCTGTTGTTGAGGATGCGAAAAACATCATCGGTACGTTGACTGGCGTATTCTATGATCATTCCTGGAACCGTGTTGAGAAGGTTAGTGTTAGGGACCTCTATGATAGGCTCTCGCAGTATGATCCTGGAAAGATATTCGCTGTGGTGTTTGATGGTATAGTTACGCAGAGGCTTGTTGATCTGGCTAAGGATAAGAGGGTTCAGCTCCTAGTTGGGGTTAGGCTCGGCTCCATATCGAAGAAGCCCGAGGATATACATATATTAACTATAAATGATATTGTTGAGGTCTAGGCAGGGATAGCATTCAATGCTTAGCGAAGAGGACTTCAGGAAGCTTCTAGCAGCGGGGGATATAGCTAGGAGGATTAAGAGGGAGCTAGATAAGATAGCGAAGCCGGGGGCCAGGATAAGGGATATTGCTGAGTCGATAGAGACTAGAATAAGAGATCTTGGGGGGTCCCCAGCGTTCCCTGTTAACATATCTATAGGTAGCACAGCCGCGCACTACACCCCCACGGTAAACGATAACAGCGCTCTCCCCGAGTCGGGGCTGGTTAAGATAGACTTCGGTGTCCATATTGATGGTATGATCGTTGATACAGCCTACACGGTAGATCTGGACGACACATACAGGGTTCTGGTTGAGGCTGCTAGGGAGGCCCTGGATAGGGCTCTATCCATAGTTAAGCCCGGGGTGGCTTTGAGGGAGGTGGGTAAGGTTGTTCAGCAGGTCGCCAGGAAGTATGAGGTTAAGCCCATAAAGAATCTGAGTGGCCATAGGATAGATAGGTATAATCTCCACGCAGGCGAGTCGGTGCCGAACTACAATGATCTTCTGACCCCATGGAGGTTCAAGGACAACTCGATCTACGCTATCGAGCCCTTCATGACAACTGGGGCTGGAATGGTTAGCGAAGATAAAACGGTAACTATCTACGCCCTTAAATCCGGGAAGCTGAAGGGGTTGAGATCCAGCGAGATCGAGGTGGTGAAGCACATAATCAGCGAGTACAAGACCCTCCCATTCTGTGAGAGGTGGCTCAGCAACAGGTTCAGGGACGCCGGAAAAATAGTGGATAGCCTCTATAGAAGAAAGTTCCTTAGAGGATACCCGGTCCTGACAGAGGTTTCAGGCTCGCCAGTTTCGCAGGCCGAAGATACGGTGGTTATATACGGCGGTGAGGTTCATATAGTCACTAGATAGGGTGGATGCATCTATACAGCTACCTCGTGATCCTAGCCCTCTTTATAGCCTCTAGGGTTTCTCTAGCCCCCTTATTGGTGCTGAAGTATCTCCTTACGGGCTCCAGGATAGATATAAGCTCGTCCGCCACAGCGTTCTTGAGGTCTAGGGGGTGAAGCTTGCCCTCCCTATAGCTCTTCTCCAACTCTCCATAGCTCTCGAAAACGACATCCCCGCCATACTCCGGCTTCCTCTTAATCTCTAGAGAGTCTCTAACCCTGAATATTATGTCTCTAGCGATCATTAGCACCGGATTCCCCTCAACCTCTCTCGGCGGGCAGTAAGCCTTAAGTATCTTGGCCCTGATCTCCTCGGGGTTGTCGTAGACGAATATCGCTGTCTCCGGCTTAGACTTGCTCATCTTTATCTCGGCGTATATCTCGTCTATCTCCCCCTTTCCAAGCTCCATCCTGCCCGCTCCCTGGAGGGAGGGTAGCAGGGGTGTATGGACGGCTACAATCTTCTTTCTGCCTGTCTTCTCCGCTATATCCCTCGCAAGCATGTGGGCTTTTCTCTGGTCGGTCCCTCCCAGGGCTATATCGAGATCCATGTAGAATATATCTGTAACCTGCATGAGGGGATAGATCAGCTTCGAGAAGTCGGACTCGGACTCATCCGCCTTTCTGCCCATGATGGTTAGTGCCCTTCTAACTCTGGCTAGGCTAACCTCTTTGGCGGATCTAATAAGGATCTCCCAGTACTCCATGTCTCTAACCAGATCTTCAGCCAGAACCCTGCTATAGCTGGCCCTATCTATCCCTATGGCCTCAAGCACATCCACTATATGGTCTCCAGCCCTTCTTATCAGCTCTATATCTCCACCCAGCTTATCGTTTATCCATGCGTGCCATGTTGCTAGAAGAAGATTCATCTTGAAGCCCACATCGATAAGATCCTTAAACTTGAAGGCCCATATGAGCCATCCAACATGGAAAAGCCCGGAGGGCTCAACACCTATATAGCCCTTGCCACCACCAGTCTCTAGGAGGTCCCTCAGCTCGCTCTCAGTTATGATTTCCTCCGCCCCCCTGCTGGCTATATATAGCTTCCGCTCCAAATCCATACTGGCTCCCCCCAATAGAGGTTCTATATTATCCATATTATTAAAGCGGTTATTATGGCCAATATGTAGATGAAGGGGTTCCATCTAATAACCTTGGAGCCGTCTAGAGGTGGTATAGGTAGGAGATTGAATAGGGCAAGAACAGAATTAACGTGCTTGAGCGCTGAGAAGAATCTAACGGCATCATACCCCGGGAGGGGTAGGGCTAGAGCTATAGATCCGGCTATAGCCAGCAGGATATTTACCGCGGGCCCAGATAAAGCTATAACCCCCTCGCTGGGGGTCCCCCCAAATATGGTTCTCTCCCCCCACAGGAAGCACCTTATACTAACGTACCCTGGTGCGGCAACGATGAATGGGAGTGCTCTCCCGAAAAAAGCTAGGATAGAGGCTATAAACCCGAAAACCGAGGTGAATAGGAAGCCGAACGTGGATATTGTGAATCTGGCTGAGCACCCCCTGCTTATTGCCACGTATTTGTGGGCCGCCTCATGCAGGATGAATGCCAGCAGGATGGCTATGGTATATACCGGTAGCACCCCCAGCTCTATGAAATCCACTATCTCTAGGTAGCCTCTGAAAACCGCCATGAGCACGGCGATCGCAAGGATCCATGAAAGGGTCTCCGAAAACTCTATGGGGTCCCTGAATCTAGGTATCATCATGGCACCCATCTCTAGATTACTGCTATTGAGCAACGTGATATTTTTACATAACGCTCCTAAAATCTATGTATTGATGAAGAGCCTACCTGAAGTCGAATAGTGTTTTTCTAGCCTTCGCCGCGGCCTTAAGGCTTCGGTCAGAAACCCCGAAGTAGGAGAGTATTCTGAGTGTTGCCGGGACTATCTGGTGATCTATATAGTAGGATGTGTCGATGTCTTTCGGCGAGACAAACATGTAGGGGTAGGCCCTGTCGCTTATTCTCCCTGACCCCCTGGTGATCACATACCCCACCTTATCCCCGATCGATATCCTCCCACCTTTAGAAAGAAGGATCTTCGCAGCCCTAACATGTGGGGCCGCAGCCTCGTACTCGTCCAGTGGTTTAGTTATTGTTTTCCATATAACCAGCTTCTCTATCGGTATCTTGCCCTCCTCAAGATCCCTTATCACCCCCCTAACATACTCGACCGCCCTGTCTACGCTGTCTGTGCTTAGGACTATCTCGGCGACCCTCTCCTGGATCTCCTTGGCAAGCTCCGACCAGTCGCCCCTAACCGCCTCAAACCCCACTATATCTATTCTCCCGTCCATCGTTAGGCCTATATACCTCTTCTTAGCCTCCGTGAAGAACACCTTCCTATAGATCTTATCCACCTTGATCTCCAGCTCAAGCCTCTTATAGACAAGATCTATGAACCTCTCAACCTTATCCCTATCGTAGGTTATGAATAGAGAGTCTGTATCGCCATATATGACCTTGAGGCCGAGCTCCCTAGCTATAGCGATCGCCTTCCTAATAGTATCCCTACCCCACGCGGTCACAGCCTCAGCCCCCTGTCTATGGTACCATCTAGCGCCAACCCAGCCCATGTAGCCGTATGCGGCGTTAGCCAGTATCTTTAGCGCTCTCTGCCTATCGTCCAGCAGCCTGTACTCAACGGATCCCGGATCGAGACTCTTCATCTGGGCTCTAACGCTCTTCCTGAG
>JALXCO010000259.1 GCA_026990885.1 Desulfurococcales archaeon | reverse complement strand
TTTATAATATAATCTATTATTCTACTAGCTATAGACCTTATGCTTTCTTTTCTATTTATATAGATCTTTTCTCCAAGATCCAGATCTTTAAACCCCTCAATAATTAAGGCATCAATATTAGTATAGCTAGATAGAAGCTCTAATAGGCCTCTCAAATCCTCTATATCCCTGAGAAAGACTCCAACTCTCTCGCCTGACCCTTTATATATGATTGAAAAAACCGAGTTGCCCTGTTCTATATATCTCCATGTATCCTTTTCAGCGAGATCTATATTGTGGTGTGTATGTTTTAGAACACCGACTCTATACCCCAATTTGGCCAAATGATCTAGTGCCTCCACTATAGACGATGTTTTACCACTCCCACTAGGACCTATAACTTGAACCATGCATTTCATACAGTTGCTCCTAGATGTAAATATCGCACCTAATATAAATTTTAAATTTAAAATAACCCAAATAGTCTAGTGGGACGCTCCTTGTCTTCTTCTGAAGACATTATCCTCTCTACAACTGAGAGTATACCTGGATATAAAGTAGTTAAAGTAATTGGTATAGTATCGGGTAGCACTGTTAGAGCAAGACATATTGGAAGAGACATAACTGCAGCATTCAGAAATATTGTTGGTGGCGAAATAAAGGAGTATACTGAGCTGATGGCTAAGTCTAGAGAAATAGCTATAGAGAGAATGATCAAGAAAGCCAAGGATATGGGAGCTAACGCTATAATAGGAATTAGATTCACGACATCAGCAATAGCGGGCGGCGCTTCTGAGATACTTGTCTACGGGACTGCTGTTGTAGTTGAAAAAATATGATTTCTACTCAGCTACTATATGTTTTTCTAATTCCGATTTTTGGGATTGCTGTACCGTTCTATATAGTTCATAAGCATGTAGGGTTTAGATTTATCCCTATAGTTGTTGGGGGGTCCCTACTTTTCATAACTCTAATCATTCAACCTCCTCTTCAGCTCGCTCCAAGAGATCTACTGCTAGAGTTATTCAACGAATACGTGTATATATTTTACTCATCTATAATCTCGGGCTTTATCCAGGAACTCCTCAAAATAGCTGCGATTCTAAAGCTCTACAACGATGTTAGAGGTATCTGGGTGGGTTTTGGTTTTGGATCGTTTGAGGCTCTTCTTATATTTTCGAACACAGCTATCGCTATATACTCGGGCTACGATGTAGATGTTTATGAGATCATTATGGGTTCCTATGAGAGGCTTATAGCTACAGGGTTTCATATATCGAGCACAATTATATTCATCTACTCTATGTGGAGTATTTTGTTTAGATACCTACTTATGTCGGTTTATCATGCTATGCTTAATTTTCTTGCCATCATAATTATAGGCAAAGATATATTGTCTCTCATGACAACCCCTACAGGTTTAATTGCTGGTTACGCAATACTGACACTGTTTGTTGCTCCATTATTTTTTATTTCCTATAGAATGGTGAGATCATGGTTGAAAGCGGATATATAAGGAATGGGGTGGTTGCTGGTGCCGTTTCAGGTTTGGTTACGGCTACTTATACATATCTAACGCTACCATCTGCAGAAGAGGTTATTGATGCTTTAAGGAATCAGTCAATAACTGTTCCAATGCCTGAGGATGTTTTAGAAAGCTATATAGGTATCTCGCTTATGTTGTCAGGTTTATTTATAGTTATATTCATGTTAGTGATCGGTGTATTATTTGGCGCTGTTCACGGGTACATCGATAAACGATCTAAGCTACCTACATATCTAACAGCTTTAGTATCAGGGTTCATATTTACAGCTTTAGTTACTTTACCAAATATCGCTTTATCTGGTTCACCCAGCAAAACTGTTTCAAATTTTGCTATGGGTATAATATATGCTATTGCGCTAGCTATCTTAGCTATTTTGTGGGACCCTAAAAAATATAGGGAAGACATCTATACTTCGGCGAACCAGTATTAAATATCTATATCATTTCAGGATAATTTAAGATATATAATAGGCTAAAGCGTGTAGTGCTCTGCTAATCATAATTTTCTCTCTAGCATAATGATCCTATCATCTCCCGGCCTTGGCGAGCCTCTACCATCCCTGTTGCTTGTGGCTAGAAGAATAGCTCCTGTATATCTATCTATAACAACATCCCTAACCCTACCGAATCTGCCTACAAATTCATGCCTAACATCTATAACATTATCCCCCTCATCAAAGACTATCCTGACTATCCTTCTTCCTCTTAAAGAGGCTATTAGATAGTTATTAAAATACTCCTTAAACATCTCTCCAGTAACGAATGAGGCTCCTGAAGGCGCTATGGTTGTTGAGCCAAAATCTATCAGAGGCAGTATATAGCTGTCTCTAGATCCAACAGTTCCAGTCATGATCGGCCACCCATAGTTTCCGCCAGGCACAATCTTATTTACTTCATCGTGGCCTACAGGTCCGTGCTCTGTAGCTATAAGGCTTCCAGTTATCGGGCTCCAGTCTAGACCCTGAGGGTTTCTATGGCCATATGAATATATAGGTGACTTCTCGAAGGGGTTGTCACTCGGTATTGTTCCGTCATCCTCTATTCTAAGGATCTTCCCAGCAAGGCTATCGAGCCGTTGGGCCAGTTTGGGGTTTGCTGCATCGCCTGTAGTTATGTATAGCCTATTGTCTGGGCCGAATCTTATTCTTCCACCGTCATGTATCGGTGCGCCAGGGATCCTGTCGATAAGCGTTTTTGTTGATTCTATTTTCCAAGCTCTTCTATCTATTCTGGCTGAAATGACTCTATTTAATATTTCACTTCCGCTTCTATAGCTTAAGTATATATACACGAGAGGCTTTGAGTCGAATTCAGGATGTAAAGCTACGCCAAGCAGTCCTGCCTCAGCTACTCTGGCTACATTAAATGTGGCTATAAGCTTTTTATCTCCGTTCTTTTTAACTAGTACAAGTCTTCCAGGCCTTTCAGATACTATGTAGCTGTTTTCATCTACTTGAGCTATAGACCAGGGGACCTCGAGATCTGTGGCTATATCTCTTACTGTGGTGTTGCTTTCTAAAGGTTCTTTTGAGATCTTGATGTTGTTTTTTCTATTATTTCGGGCTATAATACTGTATATGTAACCTATAGAGGTGCCAGATACCCCAACTATAATTCCAGCAATAAGTAGCTTAATTAAACTTCTCCTAGAGAGCTTCATGATGTATCTAAATTATAATATTAAGGATTTGGATAATAAATTGGTTATTGTGGGATTGTGTAATACGAGATCGCTATTATTCCAAGAACTATTATCCACATGATTCCCATAGCTATAAGGATTTTCTCTCTCAAAGTAAGCTCGCGTGGAAGCGCCTGTTTTCTTCTTGGGCTTTTCCTCATCTCTATCCCTAACACTAAGTTTTATTACGTTAAGCTATATCTTTTCATATAGCCAACATGATGCTTGGTGCCCTCTACCTACTTCTATCATGGGGGGCTCTTTTTTGCTGCATATATCCATAGCGAAGGGGCATCTAGGGTGAAGCCTACATCCTTTGGGAGGGTTTATGGGTGATGGTATTTCGCCTTTTAATTCTATTATTTCTTTTCTTCTTGCGTATTCGGGATCTGGTATTGGTATTGCTGAGATCAACGCCTGAGTATATGGATGCTTAGGATTCTGTATAACTTCTTCAACGGGTCCTGTTTCAACTATTTGTCCTAAATACATTATGCCTATACGGTCACCTATATATCTTGCTGTAGCTAGATCATGTGTTATATACAGGTAGGATACGCCGTATTTTTCCCTAAAGCTATTGAGGAGGTTAAGTATATCTATTCTTATGCTAACGTCAAGCATCGATACGGGCTCGTCCGCTACAACAAATTCAGGATCTAGAATCATTCCTCTAGCGATAACTATCCTCTGTCTCTGTCCACCGCTGAGTTGGTGGGGATATCTGAACGCGAATTCATCTGGCGGGATCAATTTTACCTCTTCTAACTTTCTCATTATTTTTTCATCAAGCTCCTCTCTTGTTTCTACAGCCTTATTTACTATTAGGGGTTCAGCTAGTATATCGTATATTTTTGATCTTGGATTCAAACTCTCATAGGGATCTTGAAAGATCATCTGAATTTTTCTCCTCAACCCTTTCCTTTTCCACTCCTTAGGATTTAGCCTTGATATGTTTTGGTCTTTAAAGTATATTTCGCCCTCAGTAGGTTTTTCTAGCCCCACCAAGACCTTTCCAGTAGTTGTTTTTCCCGAGCCTGTTTCCCCAGCTAGAACAAATATTTCTTTCTCATATATCTCGAACGATACCCCATCCACAGCCTTAACGTATTCTTTTTCACCCATCAATATTGTGTACAGCAACCCTTTTTTAAGCGGGTAGTACTTCTTGAGGTTCTTGACTGATACTATGGGCTTCATTGTCTTAACCACCCTTAGAATAGGAATCATCATATAGCCAGCATGATACTATACGTTTGGTGCCTGAGGCTAAAGGCTTTAGAACAGGCTCCTTTGTTCTACATATATCCATAACATAGGCGCATCGTGGGTGGAATCTGCATCCTTGTGGTGGTTTTCTAAGATCTGGGGGCTCGCCTGGCATACCTTCAAGCCTTCTTTTTGGTCCTTTAATGCTTGGGATAGCTGAGAGAAGCCCTTGAGAATATGGGTGTTTGGGTTCTTTGAACATGCTGTATACATCTGCTGCTTCAACTATTTTCCCAGCGTACATTATGTATACTCTATCGGCTACCTCAGCCACTAGTGGGAGATCGTGTGTGATTAGGATTATTGATATACCCATTTTTCTTCTTATATCATTTATCATTTTCATGATTTTTGCTTGGGTGGTTACATCAAGAGCTGTGGTTGGTTCATCAGCAATAACTATGTCTGGGTTAAGTGCTAGAGCCATGGCAATAACTACTCTCTGCTTCATCCCTCCACTTAGTTCGTGTGGATAGCTATTCATTCTTTCGAAATCCAGGTTTACCAGCTCAAATAGCTTTTTAACGATGCTTCTCCCTTCCTCAACACTGCTTATGGCATTATGGTATAGAAGCGCCTCGATTATCTGGTCCCCGACCTTCATGACCGGATTTAGGGAGTTCATGGCTCCTTGGAAAATCATGCTTACTTTTCTCCATCTTATATCCCTCATTTCTTCATCATCAAGCTCCAGTATATTGATCCCATCTAGTATTATTTTACCTTTAACGATTCTTCCAGGAGGCATAATTAGCCTCATTATAGAATAGCCAAGAGTGGTTTTTCCACATCCACTCTCTCCTACAAGGGCCACCAGCTCTCCTCTATATACTTCCAGATCAACACCATCAACAGCTCTCACAACCCCTCCTAGCGTAAAATAGTATGTGTGAAGATCTTCAACCAGCAAAACAGTCTCCTTACTCATCCTATATCCCCTCCCTTCTCAATTTTGGATTTACCACCTCATCTAGAGCGTAGCTTATAAATACAAAAGCTAATCCTATACCCACTAAAGCCAAACCTGGGGCAATTATATACATGGGATTATCGCTTAAGAAGGCTCCCTGTCTATTAGCGAAATAAAGCATTGTTCCCCAGCTTATGTGTGTAGGATCACCAAGACCAAGGAAGCTTAGTCCTGCCTCAAGAATTATTGCGTTCACAACATTAAGAACCATTGTAGCTGATATGATAGGTAGTACATTTGGTATAATATGTTTCGCCAGGATATAGAAATCGCTTGCCCCAGCCACCCTGCTTGCGTTAACGAACATTCGCTCCTTAAGCGAAAGCGTCTCGCTTCTAACCAGTCTCGCCGTGGTAGGCCATGATATTAAGGCGATTACTAAGATGATATTCCATATGCTTGGCCCCAGCACAACAGCTAGCACTATTATTAGTGGGAGTCCTGGAATCACTAGAAACAGATCTGTTATCCTCATCAATATATCGTCGATGAATCTTCCAAAATATCCAGCTAGTATACCTATGAGGGTGCCTATAATCATTGTTATTGTTGCTGCTAGAACTCCAACGAGTAACGAGATCCTTGCCCCATATATCACTAGGCTCAGTATATCTCTCCCCAGCTCATCTGTCCCTAGAAGATGCTTTGGGCTTGGCGGCTCCATTGGGCTTCCTATTCTTGCTTTAGGATCATACGGAGCTATAACCGGAGCCAGCACGGCGATAGCTATATATATCGTTAATATAGCTAGCCCTATTACGCCTAGCTTATTTCTGGAATATATATACCAAAATTCCCTAAGTCTCTCTAGCTTATCTCCTCTCCTCTCCTTTCTAAGTACAGTCATTCGTACCTCACCCTGGGATCTAGATAGGCATACATTAAGTCAGTTAGGAAATTAGCTACTAGCACCACAACCACTATCAAGAAGAAGACTCCTTGGAGCACAGGAAAATCCCTATATATTGCTGCCTCGTATATCAATCTACCTATACCATCCCACGAGAACACGCTTTCTGTAAGTACAGCTCCACTTACAACTGTAGCCATATCTAGGCCCGCTAGAGTTACTATAGGTAGCATTGCATTTCTGGCTGCATGCTTCCAGATTATCACCTTCTCTGGGAGGCCTTTCGCCATAGCCGTTACAATATAGTCCTCTTTGGTTACGCTGATCATTGTGTTTCTCATTATGAGAAAGTCTGATCCTAGCCTTATAACGGTGATTGTCATCATCGGAAGAAACATATGCCAGAGGTAATCCCCTATATACTCGAATATATTCTCGAATGTTTTTGCTGGGGTTATTGTACCGGCTAGCGGAAAAAGCCTGTATTTAACCGCGAAAATCATTAGAAACACTATACCTAGCCAGAAAATAGGTATACTGTGAAGTATCAGCGATGTAGTTAACGCTGCCATATCTATTGCAGTGCCTCTCCTCCATGCGGCCCATACACCTAGAATCATGCCTAGAAACATCGCCATTCCATGGCTCGATATAAGTAGAGCTAGGGTATTAAGCAACTTTCTACTAATTATAACATCGGCTACGGGCTCATGGTATACAAAGCTGACACCCAGATCTCCGGTAAGGAGATTTCTAATATATATGAAATACTGTTCTAATGGTGGCTTATCTAGACCCCACAGCTTTATTAGTCTTTCACGTGCTTCAGGATCTATGGCGAATTCCTCGATCACTAGTGATAAGGGATCTCCAGGCATCAATCTAAATATAAAGAACATGATAGTAATGAAGAGGAATATAGCTATAACGAGCTGTATAAGTCTCCGAATAACGTATTCTCGTAAACCCATAACTAGCTACCAAAATCACATTGTGTATTATATGTTTTAAAATTTAATTTTGAACCTATTCAAATTCAATGATATAATAAATAATTGATACCTGAAAGAAAAAATTAAAAAATTAGTGCTCCACAATTAAAATTTTATTATTGTCGTCATCAAGATCTTCTTCTGGCGAATATATAGGTCAAGGCAGCAGTAACTATCACAGCTATAACAACGGGTAACGCTATATCTGTTGTGCTTGGTCCCTGGACAACCGTTTCAGTTACTGTCTCGACCTTTGTGACTACTTGAGTTCTGACGATTGTTTTTGTTTCTACCATCATCTTCTCTGTTTCAGTCATGGTTTGCATAGGTGTTTCTGTTTTAGGCTTCTCTCTAGGTTGTGGTTGCCTTTCCATTTTCTTTGGTATAGCCTCAAGTATTCCGTCGTCATCTATATCTCTATATTCATACTTGTCCGACATAGCAAGCATCTCTCTAGCTTTCTCAACATTGGCACTTGTACTAGCTATCCATGGGAACTTCTCTGGGACATTGGGGTTGTTGAAATCGCCAAAGTAAGGCGATATATACCAGGTAACAGGTTCACCTAGCCCCTGAAGTGGTCCCTTAACTACTTCGTCTTTTGGCAGGAGATAGGCGAATGCCCTTCTAAGCCATACATCGTCTAGCGGTGGCTTTCTCATATTGAAACCAAGGTAATAGAATGTGAATCCTCTCTCCAAGTTTAGATGTAGCTCGGGATTATTCTTAACTCTATCTACGGCACCTACAGGTATGTAGTAGACATAGAAGTCCGCTTCACCAGCCTCCATAGCTAGTAAAGCTGCATTAAAGTTCCTTATTATTCTAAATACTAGTTTATCGACTTTTGGCATATCTGATCTCCAGTAGTTTTCGTATTTAACAAGCTCCACGTATTCACCTTCTACTCTCCTGCTCCATTTGAAGGGGCCGCTTCCTATTTTTGGCGCTACGCTTGTGTTCCATGCAACATCTTTCCATACGTGCTCGGGTATTATTGGGACATCTGCTAGATCATATAGGAACCATGCGTATGGTGTGTTGAGATATATCCTTACTGTATAATCGTCTATAACTTCTGATTTAACATAGTATCTAGCTATATTGGAGTAGCCTGGTATATCGTTGTTTTTAATATAGTCAAACGTGAATTTAACGTCTCTAGCCGTTATAGGCTTGCCATCATGGAATGTTGCGTTCTTGACTAGATAGAATGTCCATACCTTTCCATCGCTCGATACCTCAAACCTCTCTGCAAGCCATGGCTGTGGTGAGTAGCTGTCATCTAGAAATACGAGGGTATCATACAGCGCGTCCCAGACCATATCCTCATATATGCTACCTTCCAGGTGTACATTCTCTGATTTTAGATCATCAGCCAGTATAACCCTGAAAACTCCTCCTTCCTTGCCTGGGATATGTGCGTTTCTCCAGGTCATTGGTGATGCATATCCCCAGTATTCTTTATGGAAGCCTTGCCATTCAACTCTCCATACCTGTGTTAGGTACCTTGTGTATATGCCTACCCAGGGTACTATATCTGCTAATATCTCCTGGATTTTCCATAGTATCTCTATTTGTTTCTGTCTATCAACTGTTGAGTCCAGCATCTCGGCTAACTGATCTAGGGTAGCGTTACGTATCCCTTCCATATTGTTTCCTCCGGGTCTATCATTTGCGCTTTTTATATGATCCGATATATAGAATGGCATGTTTCTGGCACTGAATCCTAGGATATATAGATCGAAGTCGTGCTCGTCTCTAACCTTAGTTATTTCATAATTGAGGTCTACAGGTCTAACCTTTATCTCTATTCCTAACTGCTTTGCGTATTCAGCTAATAATTCTCCTGCCCTTATCCTCACGGGATCATACTCCGGCATCATCACTTCAAATGATAGCTTGATTGGCTTCTCCATTTGTGCCTGTGGAGTGAAGGCCATAGTTAATGAAAGTATAATTGAGGCAGTTAATATCAATGCGATAAATCTAGATCTTGATCTATTATTAATAGTGAACAAGTTACTCACCGTCAGAATAAGTTTTAATTCAAGAATTAATATAGTTTTATTTAATATAGAATAAACAAGATTTTTTAGACTTTATATAGTAACAATATGCGAAGGTGATTAGCTATAGAGAGAGTTAGATCTATCAAAAAAATAGCAGGTTTACCTTTATTACTGCTAGTCTTGCTAAGCTCAGTAGCATTATTCTATCAGACACCGGCAGCGTTGGCCCAGAAAGTAGAGGGCGTAATGATAGAGGACTGGCTGAAGGACGTTACCCCAGTATGTTACGGTGGAACCTTTAGGGTTGCTTTACCGTCTGAGCCTAACACATTCAACTGGTTTGTAGCTGGCTCATCATGGAGCATAATGGTTCTAGAGCCTATCTATAGTAGGCTGGTTAGAATAGTTAACGGAACGCTAACATTTGAGGTTGCTGAATCGATAGAGTGGGCCTCAGATCATATGTCTCTAACAGTCAAAATTAGAGACGGGATAAAGTTCAGCGATGGCAAACCACTAACAGCTGAAGATGTGGCATTCACGATAAATGTGTTGGCCCAAAAGACCTGGACCTACTACCACGGCTATTTCGCTAGCGTTGATAGGGCTGAGGCCGTAGATGAGAGGACAGTTAAGATATACTTCAAGAATCCAGATGCTGGATTCGTATATAACGCTCTAGCGGTTATGAACATCATGCCAAAACATATATGGGAGCCTCTACTCAACGAGCTGGGTGACGGTTTAGCTAAGTACTCGCCAAAGATACCGGACGATCTTGTTGGTAGCGGCCCATTCAAGATTGTAGAGTATAAGCCAGCCCAGTACGTAAAGTATGTTGCAAATGAGAACTACTGGCTTGGCAGGCCATTTATCGATGAGCTAGTTATAGTGTTTATAACGGAGGCCAACGTAGCTATATTAGCTGTGCAGAAGGGTGACGTGGACGTATATCAGGGCTGGGTGACTCCAGAAGTCGTACCTCAGCTACTTAGCACTCCTGGTGTTGCGCTACACACGTATACATCCCAGACATTCTATCACTGGGGTCTAAACAATCTTAAGTGGCCATTCAACATATCAAAGTTTAGATTGGCTATGGCCTTTGCTGTTGATAGAGAAGCTATAGTTAGAGAGCTATTGCTTGGCTACGGAATACCTGGAAGCCCCGGCGTTGTGCCACCTGTTGGTGTACAGCTACAGTGGTATAACCCTGCTGTTGAAAACGCCTATTATTTCGATCTAAACATGACGGCAAAGCTGCTGGATGAGCTAGGATTTGTCGATGTAGATAATGATGGATGGAGAGAAGCGCCTGACGGATCTGATTTCTCATTCGAGATATGGCCACCAGCGTACGATATTATAAGGGTTAGAGCTGCAGAAATGATCTCGAAATGGCTATCCCAGATACCGGGTGGAGGTATAAAGGCTGTAGTGAGGGTTGCTGATTGGAAGACCGTATGGCCAAACATAAGAGACGCTAAGCTGGACAGCTGGCTACTAGGAAGCGGTCCAGGTCCAGATATCTCATGGCTGTTCAGAAGGTTCCATTCAAGGCCTGAAGGAACCGGTAACTGGGTAAGGTATGCTAATCCAGAGGTTGACAGGTTAACAGAGGAGCTGAAGGTAACGTTTGATTTTGAGAAGAGAAAGGAGCTAGCCTACAGGATACAGGAGATATTAGCTGAGGATGTGCCGGTTATAACTCTATACTACAGAAAGTTCCCGATACCATTTAGAGTTGACAGGTTTGACGGCTGGTTCCAGCCTGCCGATGGATCTGTGTACAATATAATTACTCTCCACAGGGTACAGTTGAAGCCCTCAGTATGTCCTAAGCCTGTTGTGGCTACCGAGACTGCCGTTATCGAGAAGACAGTAACTCAAGAGGTTTTGAGGACAGTTGTTAAGGAAGGTAGAACTATAGTTCAAACACAGGTTGAGACAAAAGTCGTTACTCAGGTTGTAACTCAGCCAGCAACGGTAACTGAGCAGCAGCCAGTGGAGACAGGTATACCGGCAACCATGGTTGCTGCTGTAGTTATAGTAACCATAATAATTGGGTTCGCTATAGGTTATCTATTAAGGAGAAGATAGGTTTATGCTAG
>JALXCO010000258.1 GCA_026990885.1 Desulfurococcales archaeon | reverse complement strand
GAGCTAGTTTGACTGTTTGGGAGCTGGCTAGGGACGGTATACCCGTTAGGCTCGTTACCGACAACATGGTGGGGTATCTAATGATGAAGGGCGTTATAGACAAGGTTATTGTTGGTGCGGATAGGATACTGAGGAGCGGGCATGTAGCCAATAAAATAGGCACATACACTATAGCCGTTGTTGCGAATAGGCACAGCATACCGTTCTATGTTGCGGCACCGGTAAGCACTATAGATCTTGAATCAAGTGTGGAGAATATCAAGATAGAGGAGCGTGATCCCGATGAAGTTAGAAGGGTGCTTGGAAAGTGCCTAATAACGGTTCCTGATGTAGACGTCTATAATCCGGCTTTCGATATAACTCCTCCGGAGCTTGTGTCGGCTATAATTACTGATAAGGGGGTTATATACCCGCCCTACCATGTTAATATACCTAAAACACTGGGGGTTAAATAGTTCGAGGTATAGGTTGGGTGTTTAGCTCCACTGATCTAGAGCTGGAGGGATTAATATATCTTCGAGCAACTATTATATCTGGTTAGAGGTACACAGTATTGTTTCTTAGGGTTGAGGCAGAGGTAAAACCCACCGAGGATCCTGAAAAGGTTAGGAAGGCTCTGGAGAACATATTTACTCTAGAGAATATAAGGATCGTTGAGAGAGGCAGGTACAAGCTGATTGTGGGCGAGTCCAGAAATATTGTGTCGCTCTTGAAGTTCCACGAGATCATTAGGAGAAGAAAGATACTTGATTCTGTGAGAAAGGTTCTTTTAAGGGGCACCGTAGGGAGCTACATATCTTTCAAGCTTAATAAGCAGGCAGCGTACGTGGGCGTTGTCTCTTTTGTCGATAGCGATCAGGATAGCAGCTTAGGGCCTATAAACGTTTTCATCGAGACTAAAGATCCTAGACAGCTCATAGATTGGCTAGCCCCAAAAACATCTAGAGGTAAACCCCTCTGGGAGAAGCAGGTGCCCAGAGATATATAGCTTAAACATAGAATTAAGTCGGGAGATGCTGGATGAGCTCTAGAAAGAAAGGTGTATTCATAGCATGCAAAAAATGTAAGGCGCTATCTGAACCAGGCACCCAGGTATGCCCTATATGTGGGGGCACCGAATTCACGGAGGAGTGGTCTGGGATGGTTATTATAATAGATCCTGAGAATTCCCAGATTGCTAAGATACTCGGTGTTAGTAAACCTGGGAGATACGCTATAAAGCTAGGGTCAACATAATCTGCTTGCCGATAATCATGGAGGCTATACCTATACCAGTGTTTCCGTGGCGTGCATTTTAGTTTATCTAGTTTGTGATAAAAATACGATAGGGGCTGGTTACCTGCTTAGGGCTGTCTGTGGATTATTACTGTATAGATAGTAATAAGTATATATAGGTTATAATGAAAATTTATATAGTTGCTTATTCTTCAGTAAAAATAGGTTTCTCGGTGTAGGTAGGTATGGCGCTACTAAAAGTTGAGGGATTGAAAACGTATTTTTACACTCTAAGGGGTGTTGTGAAAGCGGTTGATAACGTATCGTTCGAGCTGGAGAAGGGAGAGGCCCTAGGTATAGTGGGTGAGTCAGGCTCAGGAAAATCAACCTTGGGTTTCAGCCTGCTTAGGCTGGTTCCGCCTCCGGGCAGGATTGTTGAGGGCAAGATAGAGCTTGATGGGCAAAATATTCTCGAGCTGGATGAGGAGACCGTTAGAAAGGAGATTAGATGGAAAAGGATAAGTATGGTGTTCCAGAGCGCGTTGAACGCTTTGAACCCTGTTAAAAGGATCGGAGATCAGATAGCTGACGCTATCCTGGCTCATGAGGACGTTTCCAAGAAGGAGGCGTTGGAGAGGGCTGCAGAGCTTCTTAAGATGGTTGGTATAGATCCGGGTAGAGTTAATAACTATCCCCACGAGTTCAGCGGGGGTATGAAGCAGAGAGTAGTTATCGCTATGGCCCTAGCTCTTAACCCGGATATAGTAATTGCCGACGAGCCAACCACAGCTTTAGATGTTGTTGTTCAGGCCCAAATACTGAATCTTCTTAAGAGGCTTAAGAGGGAGTATAATCTAAGTATTATTCTTATAACCCACGACCTGTCTCTCGTTGCCGAGATAGCTGATAAGGTAGCGATAATGTATGGTGGTAAGATCGCTGAGATTGGCCCCTCAGACGAGATCTATAAGGCACCTGCACACCCATACACCCAGGGGCTGTTCGCTAGCATACCTAGAATAGGTGGTAAGAAGGAGCTTAAGTGGATTCCTGGTGTTCCACCAGATCTAAGGAGCCCTCCACCTGGGTGTAGGTTCCATCCTAGGTGCCCGTATGTTATGGATGTCTGTAAGAGGGATGATCCTCCGTACTTCAGTGTGGGGGAAAACCACTACTCAGCCTGCTGGCTCCATAGGGAGAAAGCTCCTGAGACTGCTGGATCATAGATCCTCTTTTATAGCTTGTTAGGGGTGATTATGTATGTCCGAGGCATCTGAACCCGAGTACCTGAAAAATCTAAGAAACCCCATACTTATCGGTAGAAACCTCAAGATGTACTTCTCACTAGCGAGGTCCCTAACCGAGATAATTATGAGAAGGGCCGGCAGGGTCGTCAAGGCGGTTGATGGGGTCAATATAGGTGTGGAGGAGGGAAAGGTCTCGTGCCTTGTGGGGGAGTCCGGGTGTGGTAAAACAACTCTAGGTAAATTGATGGTTAATCTCTATAAGCCAACAGGTGGTGAGCTGTTCTTTAAGCCTTCTAAGAGACTCTATGATCAGCTGCTCAATGAGGAATCTGTCGAGAAGCTTAAGCTGGAGAACGGGGAGGTTTTATTCAATATTTTGAATCTCCCTAAAAAATATGCTAAGCCTCTGAGGCGTGAGATACAGATAGTATTTCAGGATCCGTACGGCTCTCTTAACCCCAGAATGACTCTTAGAGAGATCCTTGAGGAGCCGTTAATAATACATGGATACGAGGATAAGAACGAAAGACTAGAAATGGTTATAAGGGCGTTAGAGGATGTCAGGTTAACGCCGCCAGAGGAGTTTATCTCGAGATACCCCTTCCAGCTGAGCGGAGGGCAGAGACAGCGTGTCAATATAGCTAGAGCCCTAATACTTGGCCCTAGGCTCATAGTGGCTGACGAGCCCGTCTCGATGCTTGATGTATCTATAAGAGCTGAGATTCTGAAACTGATGCTAGACCTGAAGGAGGAGAAGAACCTGACATATATATTCATAACGCACGATCTCGCTGTAGCCAGCATAATATGTGACTATATATATGTCATGTATCTAGGCAGGATCGTTGAATTTGGAGAAACGGATCGAGTCATAAAAGATCCAAAACACCCATATACACAAGCACTATTGGCTGCGGTACCTCAACCCGATCCGAGCGGGAGGTGGAAAATAAAGGAGCTACCTATAAAGGGTGAGGTCCCCAGCGCCATCAATATACCGCCGGGGTGCAGGTTCCATCCT
>JALXCO010000257.1 GCA_026990885.1 Desulfurococcales archaeon | reverse complement strand
CTATATAGATCTTGTCTGGAGCAACAAGATCGGCTACAATAGGCGAGTGGGTAGCTACAATAACGGGTATAGATAGAGCATCGAGCTCATCGACAATATACTCCAGCATTTCAGCATGCATGCTATTCTCTATCTCATCTATAAGCAGTATAGACGGGTTAAGCTCTACAGCGGTTAGGATAGAGAGGATCTTGAAGATCCCATCAGCAAGATTAGGTGGAGGAAGAACAACCCCACTCTCCTCAGCCATAAGTGCAACCTGCCCAAATTTAGACTCGATCCTTATGAATGTCTCTGGAAAGAGCCTTGATAGGGCATAATCTATTCTCTCCGGGATCCTGCCACGCTTCCCAATTAAGGCAAACAGCACAGACGCCAGGTTCGTGGCTCTGGGATCCAGCCTCTCACTCTGCATAAAGGGCTTAAGGTTTCTTAGCGCCCCTATGTCTGGATGCTTAAGTAGCTGTACATTTCTAAAGATATTACGATACGACATGAAGGGATCTAATATATCCCTTGCTCTTACCCCCCTAACCTCCTTAATGGTTGATTTAGCTAGTTTAAAAATGAACGGTATAGGTCTTCTGTTAATATACGTATAGAGGGATCCCGCAAAAATTAATGGCTCCGAATAACTATATCTTATAGATATAGTTGGAGCTATCAAGAACATTTGCCACTGTTCTGATCTAAGCCCATACCTAATAACTATATAGTCATCCTTCCTTACACCCCTCCTACCTATAATTCTTAAATTTGGAACCTTTGTGGATAGGGTCTCGAATAGGTCATACTTTATTCTGCTTTCGATATAGCTGTTGGTTAACGTGATTATTGTGTGGTTTCCGAATCTATACTCTATCTTTACCGGGATTAATGTGCTTCTATCTGGAGCTATTGAGAACTCTATATGTATCGAGGGATAGAAAACATAGATCTCTTCATCCTCTATGGGTATGATGTAGTGCTCGAGCTCTATTGTGTATTTTAGCGTGTTGCTGGTGTCTCTCCTGTAGAGTATATCGATGGGGTCCCAGTACTCGGGTATATGGGGCATGTACGGGGATCTGATCCCTTCTCCCAGAGCCTTATAGAGAAAATATATCGCTTCTAGAATATTTGTTTTTCCACTAGCGTTGGGGCCTATAAGCAGGTTTATTCCGGGCTTCAGATCCATCTCTATCCTTCTGATGCTTTTAAAGTTCTCAACAACAATCCTCCTAATAAAGATCCGAGCCTCCCTCTCCCTTAGCACTCTCTCGGTCATAGATTCTCCATTCAAAGTTTACCATGCATAAAATATAAATGCAGAGAACCCAAACCCTCCTTCAGAACCTGCCTAAAGATTAGGGACCTCGACATGATGAAAATAATAAACACCAGGGCTAGCATCTAGCATCAACACTAGATTTCTGCCTCCAACATGAACTCGTCTAGAATGTTTCTTTGGTGCGGAGCCTTTACCTGCTGTAGAACTATTCGGCTATTCTCCTCTTATCCTTAAGACTCTCTATCCCTTACAATCAGCTCCTAGCCTCCTTAAGCTCTATCAAGGGCTAGCTCCTCTCAAAAACCGTGAGAGGAAAAACGCTGTTGTCCTAGTCGAATCTCTCGATCATGATCCCGTGGAGAGCACCAACTATATCGCTAGACTAATCCATAAAGAACACGTATACAAGAAACTCATAATCTATTCTGCAACTCCATAAATATATCTTATCTTCTTATCTAAGAATTAAGAATAATATAGATGTGCCTGTTCCTAACCTCACATGCTGGGTCTCAATCAAGAATGCTCTGAGCATTATGTAGTGTAGGGTTATGCTTCAGCCTGAGCCGATGCCGTGCGTGGGACCCACTTCAAGCACGGTGATCTTTCCCATATTCAGAGCGATCCCAGGTTCATTAGACTTTTATCTCTACTGCTGTTTTTAAGTACTTTATTTAACATACTCTACTCTATCTAGGTTTCTGAATTCACGATCTCCCGTTAAAAACGCCATGCCGAGACGTTTCGCGAGCACATAACCTAAGGCATCTATGAGGGATAGATTCTTTCCCTGCTTTCTCAGCTCAAGGCGCAGTACAGAGGCTTTAGTGTAGTCCTCGTCTCTAGGCTGAACTACTGTTACGAAAGCTCTCACAACCCTTAATATTTTAACGGTTTTTTCTTCATCGTAATCCTTAGTTAATGCATAGGCAAGTTCTAGCATATTGAACTCGCTGGTGACTAATTCCTCGTCAGCATATCGCTTATAGGCAGGATTACCCTTAAGGATCTCTACTAGAGCGTAGGTATCAGCATAGTAATGCGCCAAGACTACTCAACCATGCATACTTCTCAACTCATCCTTAAGCTTTTGAGCATCAATATCCCATCCCCTTAAAACCCCATAGATCCCCTCAATCCTCACCTTCACCCTAACACCCTCAGGCAGGTCTAGCTTTCTCAACGGGCGTAACACGCCCCTCTCATAAACAGCCTCAATAACCTTACTCAAACCTCATTCACCAATCTAAAAATATTTAATATCCTCCCCGCCCTAAAGGGTGGTGAGTCCGGCGGAAAGGTTTGAGCTATCAAGGGATGGAGTTTTAGTAGCTCGGGGAGTGCCGGCCCTCCGTTAAGTTCGCCTGTTCCATTAAGGGAGAGACGATCTATATTTAAAACTCCAACAGCCTCCCTGTATAGTTTTTTAAATATTTTTTTAACCTGAATATTCCATGTTTCAGTACCAAGCCCTGCCCTAAGCTCCATCAACTTCCAATACGACTCCTTCCGTACTGAAATCAACCTACTCAATTCACAAAATACTTAGTATATCTAGTATTTAAAGCTTATGTCTCATTTCATCATCCCTACTCTAAAAGGGCGGGGCTCTCAGTTGTAATGCTATGGCTCCTAGTTTAACTATGGGGATCAAGTTAGTTCTGCCTTCACTACTGATTATCACTGTTAGATGATCTCGAATACTTAAGCTCTATCAAGTGCTAACTCCTCTCAAAAAAGACTGTGAGAGGGAGAACGCTGTAGTCCTAGTCGGATCTTTCTGTTCTGTACAGTCTTTATGTGCCTGTTATAGGCTTATGTATGGATCCTTGATGCTGTAGGTGGTTTTGTGTGGGCCGTAAATAATATGGTAAGCTATATAGTTTGAGGTGCTTAGCCTATGGGTTGCTGGGTGGTATTATTGTATGGTTTATTCTGTGAGTGTGTATGAGCCGTGTGGATTGGTGTCTTTTATTTTAGCTTTTATTACGATTTAAATATTTGGGCATATAGTAATGGGTGAATTTAGAATAAAAAATCTACCTAAGGATGAGTCCTCGATGAAGTCCATCATAGATGAGATCCAGGCTAGGGAGGGTTCGGAACACGCCGAGGAGGGGCATGAGCACAGCCACGATCATGGGCATGAACATGGGCATGGCGGTATGGATCTTGGGGATGCACTGATCCACACGATGGATCATGTGCTAGGGCAG
>JALXCO010000256.1 GCA_026990885.1 Desulfurococcales archaeon | reverse complement strand
CATAAACCCTATACAGCAAGAAGGAGGAGCTGGGTACACCATAACTATAGTTTATGATGGGCAATCCATATCTCTTGATCTGCCTACAACACCTATAGTGATTATAGGGGGAGGCTCGACATTCATCAATCCACAAATGCAGGCTTGGGCAACTAAATTTAGAGACCTATCCAAAGGACTGGTTACTGTAAACTACCAGAGTATCGGTAGCGGGGCAGGAGTGGCTAAATGGAAAAGTCGAGCCCTTGATTTTGGCGCCTCGGACATTCCACTGCCTAAAGATATATATAGCGAGATTAAGGGTGCTGGCAGAAAGTTTATTCAAATCCCCATAGTGGCTGGAGCCATAGCCGTGATATATAATCTCCCTGAGTGGGATGAGGCTAAATGTGGTAACCTGAAGCTTTCTGGAGAGGTCTTGGCTGATATATATCTGGGGAACATAATCAAATGGAACGATCCTAAAATAGTTAGCCTACAGGACAAGTGTGGCGACCTGCTGCCAGACAACCCCATTATAGGGATACATAGAAGCGATGGTAGTGGTACGACCGCATCATTCACCCTGTATCTAGCCTTGGTTAGTGATGAGTGGAAGAATAGTGTGGGGTGGGGATACACCGTTGAGTGGCCTAGGGATCAGCTCGGCTACGGGCTAGGCGGTAAAGGCAATGAAGGGGTCACCCAGAAAGTGGCATCTACACCATACTCTATAGGGTATGTGGAGCTAGCCTACGCGTTGAAGTCCAAATTACCGGTTGCTGAACTGCTCAATAAAGCAGGCAACTTTGTATTACCAAACACAACAACCATAAGTGAAGCTGTAAAGTATGCATCAAAAAGGTTCCCTGACCCAACCGATGATTGGAGTCCTATAGCTGATGAGCTACTCTATCTAGAGGGTGAACTCTCCTACCCTATAGTTACGTATGTGTATTTAATACTGGATCTAGACTATAATGACGACAACAAAAATAAGGCTATCCGGGCTTTCTTAACCTGGATCCTTACCGAGGGACAGAAAAGCGAGAATATTGTGGAGGGGTATATAGCTCTGCCTAAGGAGGCTCTTGATATAGCGTTAAAAGCAGTTAGAGAAATAGGTAGCGGTTGAGCTCTAAAAAACTGTTGGGTGTTTAGATGGCTAGATTAATAGAGCATCCGTTAGGAATCATAATGCTTCTAGTTATTTCCATTGTATCCGTCATGATTATCTTCCTAATTATCCAGTCCATCCCGATCCTTCTCTATAGAGGCCTCGAGTTCCTGACAACATCATCGTGGAACCCCGTGAAGGAGGAGTACGGCATTTTATTTGCTCTAGGGGGAAGCGTTGTTGTTGGCTTGATATCTGTTGCCCTTGGAGCGGTATTGTCGATTTCTCTAGCTGTATTCGTAGCTGAAATCTCACCTGTAAGGTTGAGGAGTATATTTGTGACCTTAAACGATATTGGTGCAGCTGTGCCTACAGTGATCTATGGGTTGTGGGGATTGATCTATTTAGCCCCCTTCCTATATGACTACGTTATGGCTCCACTATCTACATTTTTATCCAGCGTCCTAGGGGTCCCTTCAAGGCCGGGGACCTCGATATTTACAGCATCTATATTAATGGCTATAATGATTGTTCCCTTCTCATCCGCAATTATTAGGGAGGGTCTCCTATCTATTCCGACACATCTTAGAGAGGCTATAATATCTATAGGGGCCACCAGATGGGAGCTTATATGGATCCAGATAAAGATGGTGAAGAACTATATTATAGGAGGCTTATTAATAGGCTTCGGACGAGCCGTCGGGGAAACAGTTGCCGTAGCTATGGTTGTTGGAAACGTTATTCAGCCGGAGTTCTATAAGATTTTCCTTCCCGGCTACACGGTATCGAGCCTGATAGCGGATCAGTATCAGAACGCCGAGGCCTACACCTATATGGTTTCAGCACTTTTTGCTGCATCCCTTTTCATATTTATTGTTGGCTTACTCGCCAACATGGTTGGTTTATCGATGGTGAAGAGGAGATGATCGATTTAAGAAGCATTAAATCAAAGGTTATGGTCGCAACTATATCGATACTTGCAATGTTGCCCTTTATACCAATAGCTCATCTATTCTTTACTGTTGTTGCTAATGGGATCTATGCTATATCCCAAAACTTTCCAGGATTCTTCTATATGGAGAGAAGCATACCTGGCAGTGGAGTTATAGGTGGTGTAGGCCCCTATATTGTTGGCACAGCTATCCTTGTCTCTATAGCAACGTTGATTGGGGTCCCGCTATCGATACTTATAGCTATATATGCGTCAGAGTTCATTCAAAGCAGACTAACTAATGCTGGCGATGTTATTATAACTACACTGTTTGAGTTTCCAACAATCATTATTGGGCTAATGACTTTTGCCTTGATATCTGTATTGAATGATGCGATAAGGATATATCTACTCATTGATGTTGAGCTCCCTAAGTTTAGTGTGCTTTCAGGATCTATAGCGCTAACTATAGTTATGCTGCCGTTTCTGTATGTTCAGATCAAGGAGTCATTGAGATCTATACCGATCAGTATAAGAGAAGCTGCATACTCGCTTGGGTTGAGCAGGATCAAGGCTAACTTCTACATATTTCTGGTGTATGCTAGAGGCAGCATAGTTACCTCTATATTGATAGCGATATCAAAAATAATGGGTGAGACCGCTCCACTACTATTTACGGCTTTTGGAAGCGATTTCTACACCATATCGGATCCTGGATTCCTGTTTAAGCCGATCGGCTCCTTGACTCTAGCGATATATAATCTAGGTCTATCACCGTATGAGGAGTGGATAGCTACTGCGTGGGGTGCTGCATTTATATTGTTATTAATGGTGCTCTCGCTATATATTATTGCTAGATATATAGCTAGGGGTGCTTATTTGAGATGATCATGATTAAAGATCTTAATGTATGGTATAGAGATAACAAGATCCTGGATAACATAAATCTAGATGTGCCCAGAAACGTTATACTGACTATAATGGGGCCTTCAGGCAGTGGGAAATCCACGTTGCTGAGAGCGATCAATAGGCTGATCGAGATATATCCAGGCGTCAGAGTTGAGGGAGAGATATATGTTGATGGAGTCAATGTTTTTAAAGCAAGAACAGAGGATGTGAGAAGAAATATTGGTATGGTTTTCCAGATTCCTAATCCGATCCCGAATATGTCCATTTTCGATAATGTGGCTTTAGGGCCTAAGCTAAATAAGCTTGTTAAGAGTGAGAGCGAGCTTAGAGATATAGTTAAATGGGCTTTAGAGAAAGCTTATCTCTGGGATGAGGTTAAGGATAGGTTGAAGGAGCCAGCAGCCAAATTGTCTGGGGGGCAGCAGCAGAGGCTATGTATAGCTAGGGCTCTCGCTATGAGGCCTAAGGTTATATTGATGGATGAGCCGACTTCCAATCTCGATCCTGTAGCTACAAATAGGATTGAAGAGCTAATGGTTGAGCTGAAAAAGATAGTTACTGTTGTATTGGTAACACACAATCCTGCTCAGGCAGCCAGGGTTTCTGATTATGTTGCATTCCTCTATAAAGGTAGATTGATTGAGGTGGGGTCCTCATCACAGATATTCACATCGCCGAAAAACGAGCTAACTGAAAAATATATAACTGGCAGGATAGGGTGATGATTTGAATGAGACCTATAGATAGGGAGTTTGAAAAGTTGAAATCTAAGCTTCTGGAGATAGCTAATCTATCGATCGAGCTGGTCGAGCTGGTTACTACAGAAATACCTCAGACAGACGTGCTGAGAGACAAGGTTGAGAAATCTATGAGTCTAAGAAGAAGCGTTCATGAACACTCTATAGAGATTATAGCTAGATTCCAGCCTACAGCGTCGGATCTTAAGTTCCTCATAACTGCGCTTGAAATATCTTACGGTCTATACAGGCTATCTAGATACGCCTTTGATATAGCTACACTGTTTGGGGTTATAGAGAGGGGCCTCGGTGTAAGGTGTCCCCTCCCTATATCTTCCTCGATTAAGGCAAATGTCCTTAAGATGGTTAAGTTGAGTGTCACGGCATATATGGAGAGAAAATATGATCTAGCTTCGGAAGTAGTTAAGATGGATGAGGATATCGATAACGCCTTGAGGAGAAGTATAGATAGTGTTGTTGCAGGCAGAGGTGATGTATGCACATTTATGGATTTAATAATGGCTATATATCTTGAAAGAATGGCTGATCATTCTGTATATATAGCTAAAGACGCGATATTCATGAAGCAGTAGCTAAAGCTCACTTTCTGCTACCAGCTCTAGGCATATACCTGCTTGTCCATGCAAGCTTCTTAGGATCCTTCTTCATTTTATAGTACTTAAAGCATTTGCTCGAGCAGAACCATAGCACGGAGCCGTTGTTGAGAACATACATTATTCCTGTTCCACGCTCTATCTGTGAGCCGCAGAATGTACATCTATTTTGAGTCATTGACATTTGTCTTCACCTCCCATATTACTGAGTATTATAGGAATAATAAGACTTATTTTTAGCCTCAAATAAATATATCTAGTGTGAGAGGATATGAGCAAAGCTGAGGAAAACGAGGTAAACATTGTAGAGGAGATAGGTTTCCCGGCTGAGGTAATACAGATTATAGGTAGAACGGGTGTTACTGGCGAGATTACTCAAGTAAGGGTTAGGGTTCTTGAAGGGAGAGACAAAGGGAGAATCATAACGAGAAACGTAAAGGGGCCTGTAAGGATAGGAGACATCGTTATTCTTAGAGAAACCGAGAGGGAGGCGAGGAAGCTAACCACAAGCAGGTAGGGTGTCTATCCAGACACCTCTAATTCGTGGCCTGTGATTGGCTAGGATCTGGCTTTTGTTGATGTAGGTGGTATTTTTGGTGAAGCTAAACGTTTATATAGTGGCTTATAATGATAATTTCATTGAAGAGGTGAATAGGGAATTATCAAAGGTTACTGAAGTAGTTAAACACTATAGAAGCACAACTGTCAAGAGTTTTCATTATTATGTAGTTAATACCGATGAACCCTCCCAGGTAGAGGAATTAGTTAAGGAGTTAAAGGAGAGAGGCTATATTAGCTGGTTCAAGATTGAGAAGGCTTAAGGTGTGATCCCATGGAGAACCGATTCACTATAGGTTTGGGTAAAAACTATAATCCACACGATATAGAGAAGAAAGTAAAGGTATTCTGGGATGAGGAGAATATATATGGCTTAGTTAAGGAGAAGCTTAAGGGAGGAAAAAGATTCTACTTTCTCGATGGACCGCCATACCCTAGCTCACCTACATTTCATCCTGGGACTGGCTGGAACAAGATAATTAAGGATTCTGTGCTTAGATATAAGAGGCTATGCGGCTATGATGTTGTTGATACTCCTGGATACGATACCCATGGACTGCCTATAGAGGTTAAAATCGAGAAGGAGCTTGGAGTCAATACGAAGAAGGATATCAGCACCAAGCTTGGTATAGATCTGTTTATAGAGAGATGCAAGGATTTTGTTCTTAAAAATGTTGATGCGTTAACTAGAGGGTTTAAGGATCTAGGAGTAATGATGGATTGGGAAAAGCCGTATCTAACGCTACATAATAGCTATATCGAAAATTCATGGCAACTTATAAAGAAAGCTGATGAGAAGGGGCTTCTAGATATTGATCTTAGAGTTGTGCACTGGTGCCCTAGATGTGAAACTGTGCTAGCTGACTATGAGGTGTCTCAGGAGTACAGGGAGATCACGGATCCCTCTATATATGTTAAGTTTCCTGTGGAAGGTGAGGATAGAACCTATATTGTTATTTGGACAACAACCCCGTGGACTATTCCGGCTAATACATTTGTTATGGCTAGGAGTGATGCTCCATATGTGAAGATAAAGTATCAGGACGAGTACCTGATTATGAGTGAGGTTTCAGCTAAGAGGTTGTTTAACGAAGATGAATATAGCGTTGTTGAGAGATACTCTGGTAAAGATCTTGAGGGTCTGAGGTATACGCATCCTCTCCATGATCTTGTTGAAATACAGAAGAAACTGCATGAATTCCATAAAGTAGTGCTAGCGGACAAATACGTTAATCTAGAGGAGGGTACAGGTTTCGTTCACTCAGCCCCGGGGCATGGTGCTGAAGACTTTGATGTGGCTAAAACAATTAATGCTCCTGTATACTCGTTGATTGATGATGAGGGTAAATTCACTAGAGATGCAGGAAAATACTTTGGGATGTACTTTAGAGAGGCTAATGATGAGATCATAAAGGATCTAGAATCCAGAGGCTATCTTCTTAGGAAGGGTAGAATAACCCATAGATATCCTCTCTGCTGGAGATGTAAGACACCCCTACTGCTGAGGGCTACTAGGCAGTGGATTATTAGGGCCTCTAAGCTCAGGGACCTCGCTGTGTCAGAGATCAATAAGGTTAACTGGATACCGAGATGGGCTCATGATAGGATAGCTTCCGTAGTCGAGAATATGCAGGATTGGGTTATATCTAGGCAGAGGTTCTGGGGTATTCCACTACCTATATGGGTATGTGGCAGTTGTGGAAATAGGGTTGTTGTAGGAAAGGTCAGTGAGCTGGTCAACTATAGCCCGAGCATGTATCCGCCTAAGGATCTTCATAGGCCTTGGATCGATCAGGTAGAGCTGAAATGCCCAAAATGTAATGGAACAATGAAGAGGGTGCCAGATGTTGCCGACGTATGGCTTGACTCGGGCGTTGCCTTCTATGCGTCTCTAGGTGATAATGGGCTAGATAAGTTCAATAAGCTGGAAAATGTTGACTTCATTGTTGAGGGCCACGATCAGACGAGAGGATGGTTTTTCAGCCTGTTGAGGAGCGGCTTAATACTTGTTGGGAGGTCCCCATATAAAACTGTTTTGGTTCATGGGTTCGTTCTGGATGAGAAGGGCAGAGAAATGCATAAGTCTCTTGGTAACTTTGTTGAGGTAGCTGAGATAATTAGGAAGCATGGAAGAGATCCATTTAGACTATTCATGCTGTCGAGCACTGTTTGGGAGGATCTTAGATTCTCGGACAAGAAGATACAGGAGGCTAGGAGGATCCTTAATATTGTATGGAATGTGTATTCCTTCGCCAAGAGCTATATGGAGGTTGATAACTTCAAGTTTGATAGATCTAGTATTGATAGGTACAGCGGTATCCTACGTGTGGAGGATAGATGGATCTTATCTAGATTCTATAGCGTTCTTAAGAATGTTAATGATAAGCTAGAGGGGTATAGGATACATGAGGCCGTTGATGAACTCGTTGATTTTATGGTTAACGATATATCGCATCTATATCTCAGAATTATCAAGAGGAGGGTATGGATCGAGGAAAATACTGATGATAAGCTTGCTGTCTATACTGTATTATTCAAGATCCTTAGAGACTGGATTATAGCGTTCTCGATTGTTGCTCCCCACATAAGTGAATATATATATCAAGGGTTCGTTAGAAGTATAGATGAAAATAGCCGTAGCAGCGTTAACCTAGAAAATTGGCCCAATATAGAGGAATACAGGAGATTCCATAATGATGAGCTTGAGAAGGCTGTTGATGTATTGAGGGATGTACATGAGGCTTTATTGTCAGCTAGAATGAAGGCTGGAATCAAGGTGAGGAGGCCTGTAGAGAAGTGTCTTGTGCTAACTAGCAATGATCATATATCCAGCTCTATCAACACCGTCGGTACCCTGATAAAGGAGCTGGTTAACTGTAGTGAGGTGGTGGTTGATAGCTTGAGTAATAAGGATAAATATATGTATAGGGATGTGGAGCCTGATCTGGCAAGGATCGGTAGAGAATTCAGGGGCTTATCTAGCAGGATAGTTGATTTCATTAGAAACAATCAAGATCTAGTAATTAATGAGCTAACTAGTAAGGGATATATTGAGTTCTCTATAGATGGTCATAAAGTAAAGATCACTAGAGACGATGTTAAGGTGCTAGAGAAGTTTAAGCCAGACTACGCTTTCGTTGAGAGGGACTGGGGGTATGCGGGTATAACTCTGAAAGTTTCTGATGAGCTTCTGGCTCTAGGTATTGCTAGAGAGCTTGTTAGAAGGATTCAGGTTATGAGAAAGGAGCTGAATCTAGACCTGTTGGATGAGATAAAAGCAGTTATATATGTTGATGATCAGGATCTCGTGAACGTGATTATGAAAGTTAGGGATTATATAATGAATGAAACTAGATCTATAGAGCTGAATGTAACGAGTAGCAAGGGAGATGTCAGCAACATGGATCTTGTTAGGGAATGGGATATTGATGGCGCCTTATTCATAATAGGTATCGTAAAGGTAAAGTAGAGCTTTATCTTTTTAATCCTTATAAGTGACTTCCTGAATCTATATTGAATCGACAATAAAGGTGGGTAGATGCATTATCTATATTCAGATAATCATCTCCATTCAAACCCTATTAGAGGATCGGGAGTCGAGAGCATAGCTAGAAAACTAAAGAAATCAAACTTTTGGTTCGTTGCACTGGTAGGTTTGCCTCCCACAAGCTATGGTTTCTCATTGGATACGCAGGGCTTTAAAAAGGCTCTAGATATACTTGTGAAAGAGTGCAGTATTCTTAGATCTAGTGGTTTAAAGGTAAAGTGCCTAGGTGGATTCCATCCAGCGATCATAGATAAAATGGTTGAGAAGGGCAGAATGAGTATTGAAGAAGCGTTTAGGGAATGTGAATCGATATTCAGGTTATCCTCTAGATACGTTAGGGATGGCTTGATCGATGGATTCGCTGAAATCGGCAGACCCCACTACAGCACAAATCCACAGTATATTGTGTTATCAGAACATATTTCAGAGCTCTACCTGAATGAAGCTAAGGAGCTTGACGTGCCTGTCCATCTACATCTTGAAGATGGTGGATGGATAACTGCATATGATATATCATTTAAGATCAAGAGATACGGTCTAAACCCACTAAAAATAATTATGCATCATAATAGGCCTCGCACACTGAAGCATAGTGTAGATATGGGGATCATGTCGTCTGTCCCAGCTATATATGGTATTGTTCAGAGCATAGCTAACTTGAATCCTAGATTTTTTGTTTTTGAAAGCGACTATCTGGATGATCCTAACAGACCCGGAAAGGTCATATATCCATGGGAAATCAAGCAAAATATCATGAAACTACATGAGCAGAAGTCTATAGATGAGGAATTCATCTATATTACCCAAGTAGACAATATAGTTAAAATATACGATATAGAGCCTCCATAATCCAACTATAATCCAGCTACTGAGAAGATGAGGAAGCGGAAGCCGCAGCCGAACCTGCAGCTATGGCAGAAAGTAGCGATGCATCGCCGTCTTTTCGTATCCTTGGAAATCTATCTGGAGATATCGCTAACAGTAGCTCTTCATCTATATTAGGTTTCCTGTCATTAACCATAGAAGCGATTATATGCCCTGTTACTGGAGATAATGTTACGCCTAGCCTGCAATGGCCAGAAGCTATATAGATGTCCTCATATCCAGGTACCTTACCTATAACTGGGAGGTTGTCTGGCGTACATGGTCTGAATCCCATGCCATAATCTATTAGTTCGACGCTATTCTCGTTAAACATTTTAATGTGTTTTGTAGCGATCCTTATAAGGTTATTTACCCTATCTTCATCGATCCTGGTGTTGAAGCCTATAAGTTCAAAGTATCCCGTAAGCCTTATAACGTTATTTTTATGTATGGATACACCAATCCCATAGTCCTCCAATAGTGCGGGTTTATCTACTATTTTCCCTTTCATAGATCTATATAGCCTTACTATCCCTCTAGCAGGAAGTATATATGGATCATACCCAATAGCCCTACATATATCCCTGCTCCATGAGCCAGCCGCTATTATCAGTTTATCATAGGTTATCTTATCTAGATTGCCTGTAAAGATAGCGATCTTTTTATCACTGGTTATCCTCATTCTTAAATCATGTACCGTTTGAAACTCTATACCCTGTTTCGAGATGTATTCAAACAGATATCTATAGAGCTTAGCTGGATTAATAGCTATTTCATTATCGATGAGCACCGCTCCATCGAATCCTTTATATCCCATCTCATCAATGTCTTTCTGATCGATAAGCCTGCCTCCAACAAGTTTATGCATGTCTTCAGCATCTTTATGCTTCATGAATAAAGCTAAAACACCTTTGACCATGTCTAGATCTGCATTGTTTTCATTGATGAATTCATAATACATATTTAGGCTTATTTCAGCGAGTCTCTTTCCCAATTCAGGATTTTTATTTATTGATCTATATGCCTTCAGGAACCATTTGAGGTTTTTAAATAGTTCACCCACTCCAATTCTAATAGGCGAGTTTCTAGCTGTAATGTATCTTGCTATATCGGATATGCTTAGATCAGGCAACGGTGAAAACGATGGAGTTATTAACCCTGCGTTATATATTGAGGCTTTATGTTTTTGGTCTATAGATTTATCTATAATTCTGATCTTTAGGCTGTCATCTAGCTTATTGAGATAGTACGCTATAAATAAACCAACTATCCCGCCACCGACTATCGCTATATTCCTGCTCATATTAAGCCCGATTAGGGATCTTGATATTAGTCCTGAAATATTGTTTTATGCACATAAAGCAGTATTAACCCAACGCTACCTATAATATATATAGTTAAGAATATATCGACGAAAACCGATCTGACAAAAGGATCATTAACTGTATACCCAAATAAACCTGCGCAGAACGCTAGGAAATCGGCTATCGCGTCTCTAACTCCAAGCTCGGCTGATATCGATAGGATCAATACAATAAACGGTGCTAGGAGCATTGATAAAATAAGAATTAATCCACCAACAGTTAACGCCATGGGCGTCTTACCTAAATAATATTTTGGATATTTAGATAAAATACTTTAGTTCTTATAGATCCTTATGATACAAGATGAACCATTATTAACCATAGACGTTACTAGCTCTACACGCTTATCAAGCATCTTTGTAAACATATCAGCCTCAAAGCTACATATCTCGGGATATGATTTAGCGATTTTCATTATAGGGCAGTTATATTTTATTATCTCGATATAGTCTTTGCCTTCTCTTAATTCAGGGATGTATCCTTCTTTATTCATTATATCGACTAATCTAGATACTTTAGCTCTTATGTTTCTCTCTGTCAAGATGTATAGATTATACTTATTTAAATGATCCTGCATCTTTGATTTCAGAAATTCGAGAACTTTCTCCCTACCCAATTTATCTTCAGCGTATTTAATAATATCGATAGCCCACTCCTCGTAGTTTTTCGGAAATAGCTCCTCTGCATAATCACTTAGCTTAATATAGCATCTGGGTCTCCCTCTACCCTTTACAATGAATCTTCTTTCCACAATTCCTTGGGATTCCAACTTATTTATGTGTTTTAATACAGCTGGCTTTGATATATTT
>JALXCO010000255.1:3178-3503 GCA_026990885.1 Desulfurococcales archaeon | reverse complement strand
CAACCTATCTAGATCGCGAAGCTTACTCTCTATCTCGGATGCCAGCTCTCTAGCTCTTGAACCCCTATCCTCACCGCTGTCCTCATCTCTATCTCTACCTCTTCTCTCGCTATCTCCCCTATCCTCGTCTTCCTCGATCCTCTTCTCCCTAGCCTTCTCCATCAGCTCCTCTAGATTATCCATAGCATTCTCTATCGCCTCAATCAGAACCTCTATCTGAGCCAGAAGCATTCTGGCCTGGGTCACGTTGCCTCTTTCAAGCAGGTTCTCGGCCTCAGCAATTATCTGTAGAGTCCTGTTGACGTCGCCATATAGTGCTTCTAGA
>JALXCO010000255.1:0-3168 GCA_026990885.1 Desulfurococcales archaeon | reverse complement strand
ATCTCTACCCATATACTCTTCCTTCTTCTCCTCAGCCTTCCTCTCCTTGAGTTGCTTTATCAGGGACTCTAGCTCCTTAATCATGATCTTTGCCGTTAGGAGCATCTCTCTGGCCTCTGAGACGTTTCCTTCTACTGCAGATCTATAGATCTGGTTTATCAGGGACTCTATATAGCTGAACATCTCCTCTATAGTCTTTGTCTCATTTGCTCCCACCCTAAACACTATATCCATAACCTCCTCTCTGAGGTCTATAAGCTCCTCTCTAAGATCAAAGATCTCGTCCATAAGATCCTCAATCATCTCCATGGAACGCTCAGCCATCTCGCTAGCCTCCTCATACAGCCTGAACGCAGCCTCCAAAAGCCTTCTAGCCTCAGATATGTTGCCGGCTAGAACACTGTTTCTGGCCTCCTCAAGAATCTCGAGCACCCTCGATAGAGAGGAGTTAACCAAGCCAACAGTATCGTTGGGTATGGGTAGCTTATTCAGCATTGATATAAGATCCTGTGTCCTATTAGCCAGCCTATCTATCCTGGCCATCAGCTTCTCATCTATATCGAGCTTCTTCTCCTGCTCAAGAACCCTCTTCGCGCTCCTCACATTGCTTATTGCTTGATTAAGAGCCTCTAGAGCCCTGCTGTCGGCCCCAGCCTCCTCGAGGATCTCTTTAACCCTCTCTAGAACGTGCTCGGCAACAGATATTGCGGCGAGAGCCTTCGACTCGTTATCTAGAGTGGGCCCTATAATGCTCTGCTCGACAATCCTTCTAACTATATCATCTATATCCCTCGACTTATTAGCGATCTCAGCCCTACCAATTATCTCCCCCCACACATCGATATCTCTCTCGCTAACCGTTCCATTAGCGATCTTATCCCTTATCACTTTAGATAGATTCATCAAGCCAAGAGCCTCAGCCTTCCTCAGCAGCTTCTCGGCAGCCTTTAGTAGGACTCTATCTTTAATCAGCTCGGCCGCTTTACTTTCCTCGATAACCATATCCACAAGCCTATCGATCAATTGCGAGAACTCGTCTATAACCGATCTGCACTCGCTCACAGTCTTGTTTGATAGATCCTCTGGAGCCAAGCTAAGCAGCTTTTCAGCCCTAGATAGTATATCGCTCCCTATAGATACGTTGTTTTCCTCAGCTAGACTAATCAATCTAGATGTTATATTCATAAACACAGCCACAGCATTGATCAGCCCTTCCGGACATCTATCGACGCTGGCCGCATCCTGATCCGCCTTGACTACAGTGAGCGATGGCAGCGGGCTTATAATGATCAGTACTAACATGAATAATCCAACCACCTTTCCAAGGGGTTTTCGCCCCAGGAGATATCCACCCATCTCTCCAAACCCAACTAGAGATAGGATGGTCCAACCTAATAAAAGACCTGTTGAGGTCTTCGGGAAAGAACTTCGGGAATAGGATGGGAATAGCGGGACAGACATGAAACGCAGAGCAGACTGGAGGCTACAGCTATAGCTTTAAAAAGCTACTTCTCGTAGAGCCAGCACTTAACAACTATACCGCTGTCCCCAAGCTTAATGTCAGGCGGCGTCTTCCTGCATTTATCGAAGGCGAACGGGCATCTGAACCTGTATTTGCATCCCTCAGCTATATACTCTTTCTCCTCTATACCCCCCAGCTTTATGGGTTGAAGCCACTCTTTTTTCTTGGACAGGTCCGGCTCGGGTATCGACTCCAGGAGGAGCTGTGTGTAGGGGTGTTTCGGGTCTTTAAAGACTCTCTCTATGGGTCCCTGCTCAACTATCCATCCTCTATACATGATCGCTATATAGTCGCTAATATAGTATGCTGTAGAGAGATCGTGGGTTATATATATGAATGATATACCCAGATTCTCCTTTATCTCCCTAAATATATTCAGTATATTAACCCTTAGAGACGCATCGAGCATAGACACCGGCTCATCGGCAACAATAAGCTTTGGTCTCGACAGCAGTGCCCTAGCGATCGATACACGCTGCAGCTGCCCGCCAGACAGCTCGTGGGGATGCTTATACCTAACCTCGTCGAGGGTTAACCCAACCAGCCTGAGGGTTTTATCGATCTCTTCCTCAGGGTCAGCGTCTATATTCTTTAGCTTCATGAAGTTCCTCGACGTCTCATATAGATAGGAGTACAGCCTCCTCATAGGGTTGAATGAGGAGTAGGGATTCTGAAAAACAGCCTGCACCTCAGATCTGAACCAGAGCCTCTCCTTTGAGGACAGCCTATAGATGTCTCTACCCCTATACAGTACGGTGCCCTTGTCCGGCCTGTATATATCGAGGATTATTTTAGCCAGCGTGGACTTCCCGCTGCCGCTCTCACCAGCTACAGTAAATATTAGGGGCTTATCCTCGAGAACCATCGATATATCCTCTATAGCCTTGAACTTGAAGCCCAGAAGACCATACCTAAATACCTTAGTTACACCCCTAACCTCCAGAAGATTACTGCTCGATCCCATGGACATCAGCCTCCACCACCCTTACTTATACAGCCAGCATGAAACAACCCTATTGCCATTGATCTCTATAGGCGGTGGCTCCCTAGACCTGCATATATCCATAACAAACGGGCATCTGGGGTGGAATCTGCATCCCTTCGGCGGAGATCTTAGATCGGGCGGCTGCCCGCCAAGACCCTTTCTAAGGGACTTATCCCCCAGCTTGGGTAGCGACTCTATAAGGGCCTCCGTATACGGGTGCTTCGGGTCGGAGATTACATCGTTGGTGCTGCCGATCTCTACAAGCTTACCGGCATACATTATAATCAGCCTATTGGTAACCATCGCATGTATCCCGATATCGTGGGAAACCAGAACTAGGGAGCTCCTGAACCTCTTCTGGTTCTCCAACAGGTTCTGGAGGACCCCCCTCTGAACAATCACATCCAGCCCCGTTGTGGGTTCGTCGGCTAGAACAACTCTCGGCTTCATTAGCAGGGCTAGAGCTATAACCACTCTCTGCCTCATGCCCCCGGAGAGCTGGTGTGGGTATGCATCTATAACATCCTCCTGGAGACCCATGTCCAGCAGGTAGTCGACAGCCCTCCTATATGCCTGTGCCTTATCTATACCCATATGGATCCTCAGGTTCTCGGCGAAGTGGTCCTTTATCTTCTGGAGCGGGTTCAAAACGCTCATGGAG
>JALXCO010000254.1 GCA_026990885.1 Desulfurococcales archaeon | reverse complement strand
GTTAGAGGCATGTGGAGGAAAGTACCAGCGACTCCTAGAGCTGACCTGAGAGCTGGTATAGACATTGGTCTGACCTCCTCCCCGCCTTAGCCACGCCAAGAACCCTCGCCCTTTAGGGCGGGGAGGAGGTCAGTTGCTACATTACTTTAGCCTATCTCAGATGCTTTGAAAAACCTTAAGATTATAATAATGATAGGTAGATTTATAATCTATATCTTTAATCTATACCGTCGAAGTTGATGACATTGTCTAAAGTGCAGGTAAACATTAAGTTAGACAAGGATTTAGTGCGTGAGGTGGAGAGGCTCGTTAAACAAGGCTACTTTAGTAGTAAGACTGAGGCTTTCACCTACGCGTTAAAGATTCTAATTAGACTTTATAGAGCTGAGGAGCTAAGGAGGAGAATTGGTGAAATTAGAGAAGGAACTGAGAAGCTACCTAGCGTTACTGAAGCTATTGTGGAAGCTCATGAAGAGGAGGATGAGCATTGATTGGTAGAGAACTGTAGACTCCAGATGGCATTTAGCGATTAGTAACAGGTTAGATCTAGGTTTCTCCCTCCGCAAAGATCTTTATAGCCCCTCTCTTAACTAAATTAACTATGGAGCCTGCATCAAAAAGGTATTGATTCATCTCAGCTCCCTGTCCTCCCGTATCAGCCTCGCTATCTCTTCATCGGGTATGTTTCTCAACTCCTCACCCAGCCTCCTAGCCCTTCTCTCCGCCTCCTCCAGAAGCCTCCTCCTCACCTCCCTCTCAAGAGCCTCCCTTATAATGGGGCCTGGCTTTATCCCGAACCTGTCCATGAGCTCCTTCAGCTCCCTAGGTATTTTAGCTGAGACAGTCACATAACCCATACCTACCCCCCAACACCAAGAACCTCAAAACGCGAAGAAAACATCTGTATCGACTAAAGCAGTCACATATATCAACCCTCACCATAAAGGTGTTTATCGACATCCTCAGCCCGCGTCTCACCCACATCCCTAGCATACTTTAGAGAAGCCAAAACAATGCTCGGATCCCTCCTCACCCTATCAACCTCCTTCTCAGCAACGCTCAGAGCATACCTCAGGGCCTCAGCAAGGTTACTAAACTTGAGAAGCCTAGCCAGCCTCTCAAGCCTCTCCTTGTCCTCAGCGCTAATCCTGATAGTGGTATATCTCAAGAAACAAGCACCCAAAAAGGTAGATACACCACAAACAATATAAATACCACAACATATCTACATACAGTCTAAAGCCACAGCACCAAGGACATGGGGCATACACCGGCAGGTTTAGAGGATCCGGCCATCTAGATTCGAGAAGGGAGAGGTCCCCCGCTAAGGGAGAATAATTAATTGGTTCGCGAAGCTATATTAGGCATAGGTGCATTAATTGTCTCAAACCGTGAAAGTGAGGTACGAGAATGGAGTACTCAAACCTCTAGAGCCAGTTAACCTCCAGGAGGGTGAAGAGAGAATAGCGGTGCTCATTCCGATAGGTGAAGAGAGAAGGAGAATTCTCCAGAAATACCGAGGCGCTTTAGGTAGGGCTACTGAGAAGGAGATAGAAGAGCTACATGCCGAAGCAGAGTGGGGACCTCTATAAAGGAAATGCTCCCATAGACCCTAACAGACCTTCCAAGGCTGAAGAGCCGCCCGCGACTCAAACACCTAAGATCGCTTCATATCGCTTTATGCAGAGAGCAAGATAAATATCTTTTTCTATAGCTATAAGTATTCGTGGAGGAGATTTCATTGTCTAGAACAGGTGTTAGGAGAATCGTTATTGAGGTCCCTGAAGACCTTAGAATCCCTCCCAGAGAGCTTGAGGAGAGGCTCCGAATAGAGCTGGCTTTAAGGCTCTACGAGAAGGGTATAGCTAGCCTGGGCCAAGCCCGCAGAATAGCTGGCATCTCGAAGTGGGAATTCCTAGAACTCCTAGCCAAGGAAGATATACCGATACACTATGGCGAGGAAGAGCTGAAGGAGGACCTCGAGACTGCTGAGAAGCTCGCAAAGAAGCCAGGAAACCAGCGATGGAGGGGACCCTACAGACCTTCTGTTTAGAATCCATAATTTAATCGCATAGGTGTTAAAATGTGATTGAGAAATTGAGAAGATCTGTCGAAAACAGAATCCGGGAATATAAGCAGGTGAAGGCTATAGTGGAGGTCGAGAAGATCATAAAGAAGATCCCCCAAACACCTAAGGGTACAGCGGCCAGATACGTAAGGGAGGATCGTGATAGTCATTGATGCATCAGCGCTAATCAAATATGTACTCTACGAAGAAAACTGGGAAGTTGTAGCAACATACATAAGGGAGAAGAAACCACTATACTCCATAGATCACATAATAAAGGAGGCAGGGAACGCCATACGGAAAACATTGTTACATAAGAAAAATCATAAATCAGGATGAAGCCGTAAAACTATATAATGCACTCTTAAAACTTGTGGATACAGGAGTAATAGTCCTTGAGCCAGAAACAAAATATATACTAATAGCGTTAAAATAGCTCTAAAACACGGAATAACCCTCTACGATTCACTATATCTAGCTCAAGCACTAAAACATGAAGAAATACTCACAAGCGACAGAAGACAAGCAGAAATAGCATCTAGACCAAACATAAAGGCATATCTAATATTACTAGAGCAAATAATCAAACTACAGGCTATAGGTCTCCTAGGGATTAATGGGTTGTTTCTACTTTTTTAGTTTTAGGTGCTTTTAGTTGCTTTTGAATACTCTTTAATGCTATGAGGTATGCACTTGCTGTATGTTTATCCAGTCCATACTTTGCCATTATTTCATCGTGTTCCTTGCTATGGGTAGTCCCCCTGGGCTCAAGGCTATAGACCCGAAAGAAATATAATCCGTGAAACCCAATGAACATAGCGATTACCGTAGATTCCCGAGAGCCGCAGGAGCTGTGAACCCCTAGGCAACTAGAGGTGAGCCACCTACGGTGAGGGGATCTACGGGAAGCGTGATGACCCGCCTACCGTGATAACCATGGTAGATGGGGAACGCTTCAATTAGAGCTTTATAGGAATTTGAATCCTCGACAATAATGTCTATATCTAGTGTCGACTCCTTAATGCCGCGAAGAGTTAGAGCTGCACCACCAAGAATATAGACTTTAACAGGTTTACTTAGAGTCCGACCAATATTCTCCAAGAGCCCTATTATATCCTCTCTACCCTTCTCCTCTGCTGGCTGCAGCTTCAGCCACCTTGATCTCTACTAGCTCTCCTAGCTCTGCCGGCAGGTCTACCGGCCTATCCACATAGATCACCGGCCTAACAGCCCTCAAACCCCTATCCCCCCACCAAACCCTATAGCCAACACCTAATCCATCCAGAACCCTAACGATCCTAAAAACCACAGCCCTCCTCAAAACCTTAAGCAGCCTAGCGCCAAGCCCAGTAAGGTGGTAGTAGCGGGAGCCACCATACTCAACAGCCCTAACGAACCCAAACTCCACAAGCCACTCTAGAGAACTACGGATCGCCCCAGAAT
>JALXCO010000253.1 GCA_026990885.1 Desulfurococcales archaeon | reverse complement strand
ATTAACCTTTGTGTTCAAGTCCCCCTTGACCGGGACTGTAGCCTGGGCCAATACCGGTGGTTATGCTGGCTCCGAGCTCAAGAACGCTGGCTTCGATGGGATCGTCATTGTTGGCAGGAGCCGAAGCCCTGTTTATCTTCTGGTTAGGGATGGCTCGATCGAGATTAGGGATGCCTCAAATCTTTGGGGGCTGGGGGCTATAGAGACTATATCCCTACTTAGAAGGGTTCATGGGGATTCTAGGGTTCTGGCTATAGGGCCTGCCGGAGAGAATCTAGTTAGGTTCGCTAACGTGGTTAACGATGCCGGCAGGGCTAGTGGGGTTAGGCATGGAGTTGGGTGTGTTCTCGGCTCGAAGAGGGTTAAGGCTATAGTTATTCCTGGGGGGCATAGGGGTGGGTTCTCTATAGCCGATAAGGCTGGTAGGGTTAGGGTTATTGGGTCGATCATGTCTAAGATCAGGTCATCAAGCCTCCTAAATAGGGAGAGGGGCCTGCTCGCTGTCCATGGGACCCCCATAGCTGTTGAGGCTTTGGGGGCTAATGACGCTATCCCATACATGAACTACAGGTACACCAGGGTGGATGGCTACAGTGCTGTTGGAGGAAGATCTATGTCGAGCACAATACTGATTTCTAGATTGACATGCTCGTACTGCCCAGTTATGTGTAGGAGGGATACAGCCTCAGCCAGTAGGTTCAGCTTCAGGGTTGAGGGCCCTGACTATGCGCAGATATCTTCCCTGGGAACAAACAACGCTCTTCTCGATCTCGAGGCCATAGCGTATTTGAACTATCTCTCCTACGATCTAGGTCTAGACCCCATCGAGATGGGGAATATCCTGGCTACACTAGCCGAGATATCTGAGGTTGCCGGCCTTGATCGTGGAGAGGGCCTTGGCTGGGGCGATGTGCCTAGGATGATCGAGCTTATGGAAGCAACAGCCAGGAGGGAGGGTATAGGCAACCTTCTGGCCGAGGGAGCCCCTAAACTCGCTTCAAGCTACGGATACCCTGAGCTATCGATGAGTGTTAAGGGTGTAACGATTCAGAACACCGACCCTAGGGTTGAGCCTGCCTGGGGGCTTATCAACTCCGTCGAGGGGTTTGGTGGTGCCGCCCACATATGGATCTATGGGGACCTCATTAAAAGCTTCACCACGCTGGGGGTTCCCCAGCTTATAAGGGATCACGAGGACCCCAAGGAGGTTGCCGAGAAGGTTGCTTTTAAGCAGGCTATGGTTGCTGTATTGGACTCTCTTCAGGTTTGTGCGTTCTCGAGCTACGCCCTCGATCTAGATGACTATATAGCTGGGTTAAGGGTCGTGAATGGTCTAGATCTCTCTAGAGGCGAGCTTCTCGATATTGGGGTTAGGATCCTGGATCTTGAGAGGCTCTTCAATGAGAGATCAGGTATATCCCCCGACAGCGATAGCCTGCCGAGGAGATTTCTTGAGGAGCCTGTGCCGAGCGGTAGGCATAGGGGTAGGGTCTGTGATCTCGAGCCTATGCTTGGCGAGTACTATAGTGTTAGGGGCCTCGAGAGTGGGCGTCTATCTAGCTCGAGGCGGAGGGACCTGGAGTCTCTTGCTGGTGAGGCGGTGGCTCTTTAGCCCCTCTCTACTGCTGGACTATAAGCTTGAGCAGCCCGGCCGCCGCATCTAGTATGTCTCTCATAGATAATACGCCAACGGGCTTACCATGATCATCTACGACTGGTAGATGCCTAATGTTCATCTCCCTCATTCTATCGATCGCCCTATCTATGGGCTCATCTCCTCTAGAGACTATCAGGTTTCTAGACATGATATCCCCAACCCTCGCTCCCCTGCATGCGTGGCCCCTCGCTAGAGAGTATATTATGTCCCTCTCCGTCACTATCCCTACCAGGTGGCCCTCTCCATCCACCACGAGCAGGCTCCCTACCCCCTTATCGATCATTGTTTTAGACGCGTCAATGATCGTGGTGTCCGCGCCAACTGTTATCGGTGGGGTCGACATTAGATCCTTTACTCTCACGCCGAGCTCCTTCTGATACCTCTTGAACAGGATCAACAGCTACACCATGTTACTAAAGGGGGTCGAAGGATTAAAACAATATCCCTCGGTTATTGGGATGCTATTCTCTTCAGCTCCTCCGGATCTATATTGAGCAACCCACCCCTCCTAATTATCTCGACCACTATTCTCGATGGTGGATTGATCTTGAGCTCCAGCCCTTTGCTCTCCACCCTCAACCTACCCTCCTCCACATACAGCTCCACGAGGTCCCCCGTCTCCAGGGATCTATATACATCGTCGTCAATCTCTATGGGTACTATCAGCCCCGTATTGATGCAGTTCCTATAGAATATCCTCGAGAAGGATTTAGCCAGGATAGCCCTTATCCCTGCGTACCTCAATGCATATACAGCGTGCTCCCTACTCGATCCGACACCAAAGCTCCTCCCAGCAACTATAACGTCTCCTTCCCTAACCCTCCTAACGAAATCTGGATCTATACCCTCCATCGCGTGCTTCGCCAACTGCTTAGGGTCGTGCTCCTTCAGATACACACCAGGGATAATGACGTCGGTATCTATCTTATCGCCGTACTTATGCACATACCCCCTTATCCTCACATCAAGCCACCTGGATCGGTTATTCTGCCGGAGACGGCAGAGGCCGCAGCCGTTAGGGGGGAGGCTAGGTAGACCCTAGCCTCCTTAGAGCCCATCCTGCCTGGGTAGTTTCTGTTTGTTGTCGAGACAACTGTTTCCCCGTCTGCAACAACACCCATGTGGCCTCCGAAGCAAGCTCCACATGTTGGTGGGCCTATGAGTGCTCCTGACTCTGTGAATATGTCTATCAGACCCTCCTTCAGGGCTTGCCTATAGATCCTGTGTGAGGCCGGCAGTATCTCTGTTCTAACCTTAACCCTCCTGCCCTTAAGGATCTTTGCTACAGCCCTTAGATCGGTTAGCTTAGCACCTATACATGAACCGATATACACCCTATCGACCTCGACACCCTCAACCTCGCTCACTGGGGAGACGTTATCTGGGGAGCTTGGCTTAGCGACCATGGGCTCTAACTCCTCTAGCCTGTATTGGTGCTCATCCACATACCACGCATCTGGATCGCTAGCTATGGGCTTGGGCCTCGAACCGGTTTTCTCCTCGAGGTAGCTTAGGATGAGCTCGTCAGGCTCCATTATCCCTGACTTCGCGCTGGCCTCCGTGGTCATGTTGGTTAGTGTTGCCCTCTCATCTATGTTCATGCCCTTCAGGGCGGGACCCCTAAACTCCATAACCCTATAGTCTGCTCCACCGCTACCTATGTCCCCAAGTATCCTTAGAATTAGATCCTTGGCCATCACGCTCGGCTTGAAGGAGCCCTCCAGATGTATCTTGATGGTCTCAGGGACCCTGAGCCAGGTTACGCCATGCATGAGTGCGTAGGCCACATCGGTATGGCCCATACCCACGGCTAGAGCCCCAAACACCCCGGCTGTATTTGTGTGGGAGTCCCCACCTATATAGAGG
>JALXCO010000252.1 GCA_026990885.1 Desulfurococcales archaeon | reverse complement strand
CGATCCTCCAGAACCCAGCTCCACCTCAATCCTGGATTTATGATCTGTATAGATGGAATATGTTCTATAGCTACTTATGACCTCTTCAGAACCCTCGGCAAGCTTTTTAGCAGCTATGAAGCACTGCCCACTTACAACCCTTATTTTGGCTGGTCCTTTTATCCTTAAGATATCTCTAGAATCTATATCCAAATTAAGTTTCAATTACGAAACCTACATTATTTTTCTTATTCCTAATGAATAAAATTATTGCTCCTGTTTCTATCTATTAATTTTTTAAACCAAATAGCTTATATTTATTTTAAAATACTAATAATATGGTGTAGTATATGGTTAAAATTAACAAAATAGATATGGAGATTGATGCTAGAAATTTAAACTGTCCAGGCCCCATTCTTTTATTGAGCTCCAAAATTAATAATCTCCCCAACGGTAGCGTAGTAAAGGTGCTAGCTACAGACCAAGCGTTTGAAAGCGATATTGTAGCGTGGTGCAAATCCACAGGAAACAAGCTTATTGAACTCAGCAAAAATGGAAGAGAAATAGTTGCCTACATAATGAAGCAGTGAGTCTAAGTATCTATGGGTGATGGATCATGAATAACGACAGAAACACCACGAAAATAGCTATAATAGTGAGATCAGATAAAGCAGAAAGCGTATATCCAGCATTTATATTGGCAACCACAGCCGCGTCAATGGGAATTAAAGCAGAAATCTTCTTTACTTTTTGGGGATTAAAAGCAGTAATTAAGGGAGGTCCCGAAGAGATAGAGCAGGAGTTTAGGAAGCAGCTAAGTAGTCAAGGGAAAAGCTTTAAGGGCATACCTTCACTTATAGATCTAATAAATATCGCCAGATCATCAGATAATATCCAGCTATATGCATGCTCAACAACCATAGAAGCTATGGGGATAACTAGGGAGATGCTGTTAGATAATATCGAGATAGTGGGTGCAGCAACATTCCTATCCAAACACGGAGGAGCAGACTCTAAAGTGATAGTTTTCTAGGTTTTTATTAGGTTTTTATCAAGTACTTGAAATATAGAAATCTAGATATATAAACTGTCAAGGTTCCTGCAGCAAGTATATGGGCTAATAGGAGATGGATCGAAAGCAATGGACCAGGCGCCCAGGGATTCTCTATATACCTGTAGTAGAGAAGAATAGCTATAGCCGGCTGCATTATAGCTGAAAACGCGGCTATATTGATCCATAGATTCCTTCTTGAGCTAATTATAAAAGCTATTATAGTTAAAAGTATAGCTAGGGCACCAAACACCTGATGACTTCTAAAAACAATACTAACTATATCCTCCCCAAAGCTTAATCCGAGAAAGGGTATATTGGGAACGCTGTTCGCTGTTTTAGCATAGCCCAGCAAGAAAGCGCCAAATACAGACGCAATAACCCCCCACGCTCCTGCGCCCCTACTGATTATAGCGGTGATATTCTTTTCATTCAGTGTTGTAGTTGAGCCATTCTGTATGCGTATGACCTCAATTAGGCATGCGACGCTCAATATAGTTATGAAAGCAAATAGATTATTTATCGAAAAAACCAGCGAGGCGTATGGATTAGCTATCTCCCCTCCCAAAGCTAGTAGCACGAACCTGCCAGTTATAGCTGTGGATACAAGAAAGACTATTGCTGTAAGGCTCAACACGGCTACGATCTTGTTTCTACCTCTATATCTATAGCCTACAACACCTAGAGCCACGTAGGCTATGCCGACAAATATAGTTAGTATTCTATGTAGAGGCTCCAAGCTACCTTTAAACAGTAGATCTAGTAGAGTTAGCGGATCGGCAGGCCATTCAGTACCGATATCGAATCCGTGGCCGAGAGAACTTACGAGAGAACCTATAAAGCTCTGAGTTAAGCCTAGAAACAATGCAGCAACAGCAATATACTTTAGCTTATTTGAATCATCTATAGATAATCACCCTCTAAGCATTATCTAGTTTTCCCGTTAAAGTAAAAAGATCTATGAGATTCTTCAAGCTAGATGATAGATCCTCTAGCGATGGAGAAAGAGACAGGATTAAGGGTATACCCTCCTTTTCGGCAAGCGTTACTGCCAAGGGATCAACACGTCTCGTACCATGAAGAACAACAGCCGCTGGCTTAATTGGAGCTACCCTAACCGCTATCATCGGTGATCGCCCTGTAGAAACCTTAGTAAATATTAGGGCTCTTTCACTCGTTGATCCCATTATCTGCAGGAACTCGTTGCCCGATAGATTCTGTATAGCTGATATAGAGTCAACGATTGTATATCCATAGAGGTACTGTCTAGATAGCGAAGAATTCAAGAGTATACCTTTAACGCTAGATATAACTACATCTATAGGTATTGGGTATTCGAACTCTCTCACATCAAGGATAGCCTCGATATTTACATTAAAGCTCTTCATAAGGCTCTTAACGATCCTCCAGCCACGCACCTCATCATATCTGAGCAACGCTTCCACATACTTTTTTATGAATCTAGCTCCGGGAGTTCTTCTACCCTTCTCATAATCAGTTATGACACTGGATGAGACGCCCATCAGCTTAGCTATCTCTACCTTGGAGACTCCAAATATTTCTCTCCATTTTGTTAGAGATCTACCATAGTCGTTGCTCCAAACTATATCTCCAGCTATCCTTTTAGCTACAAGATCTCTAGCGAATTCGGTTACCAACTACCATATACACCTTCTCTCTCCAAATGCGTAATCCATCAATTATTATCCTCTATCTAATTATTTCATTTTATCTCGAAGATAAATTTTAGAGTATGTAACTTAAAATTATACAGCGTAAGAGAGTTGACTTATTATGAATGGGACCCCTCAGCTAAAATTAAATGATCTAACAGACATAACCTTAGCACCATTCGATACAGATATAAAGGTGCTTGATGCGGTAATAAGACTTGAGAAATTAAGTAAAGTATGCAATGTAGTTATCGACATACACAGGAAATCATCCTATATATTCTCAATAAGGAAGTTTGTGGAAAAGATATTTGAATACGAGGATAAAGCATACGTTAGTGTTGAAGGAGGAAATATAGACTATATACTGAACCTTAATCTGGGAGAGATCTCGGCGCCAGTTACTCCTCTATCTACATTAGACGATGTACTGAGCCATATCACCGATAAAGACAAGTTTGTGTTTGACTGTCTGGCTGTAGATCTTGGTGGCGATATAGTTGGTGTGGTTACTGAAGATAGCATAATCGAGGCCTTTAGAGATGAGCTTTTTAAATTGTCTATAGCCCCTCTAGATATAGCTTCATCTCCTGTAGACACGATCGATTTTGCCGCCCCTATAGCTGAGGCTCTAGGCTTAATGCTTCAAAAGGGATATAGAAGATTGCCCGTGGTGGACGATAACGGTTTGGTTATAGGTATAGTTAGCCAGGTACTAATACTTAGTGAATTATTTATAAAGATCAGTAAGAATTTAAATAAAATTAATTTAAATGAGCTTATTCATGCATTGAGTATAAGGGATCTGAATATATATCCTCCATAT
>JALXCO010000251.1 GCA_026990885.1 Desulfurococcales archaeon | reverse complement strand
CCAATATGTGGAGCGGGATGAGCCTGGTGTTCGACAGGAGGCTGGGGTACCTAACCCGATTCCTCGTGGCACCGATCTCGAGGACAAGCATTCTGGTAGCTAAGATCCTGGCATCCATAACCAGGTCGCTCCTACAGGTAACGGCGCTATTTATAATAGCGCTAGCCCTAGGGCTCAAGGTGAAGCCCAACATATCTATAGCTGATATAGCGCTATTCTATATAACACTCACCATACTGGCTTTCTCACTCGGAGCATTATTCACTGGTGTAGCGGTTAAAATAACGAGCCACGATCTGGTTATATCAATAGCCAACCTGGTAAACCTACCGCTGATGTTCGCCAGCAACGCTATCTTCCCTATAGAACAGATGCCCGACTATATCCAGGCTATAGCTAGAGTTAACCCCCTAACATACGCCAATACCATAACTAGATACGCTATCCTCGGTATAGGGACCCCAGAGGATCTGGTGGTGTCCTTCCTATACCTGCTAGCCTTCATGGCTGTATCGATATCTGTAGGTATAGTTATAGCTTCAAAGAAGTTCGAGGAGTGATCTATAGGAGCTCGCTAACGAGATCCTTAGCAGCCCTCTCAACAGCCTCACGGCTAGTGTATCTCGGCCTCCAACCATAGCTCTTCAACCTCTTATTGGAGAGAAGCATCTTTTTAACATCCCCAACCCAGCCCCGGCCATCGCTTGTTGCCGGCTTATAGATAATCTTTGGGTTAACACCCATCACCCTAGATACTATCGCCGCGATCTCGCTGACCTTTATCCAGTCATCGTTGCTGACGTTTACATCCATATACCCGCTCCCCATATTTTCCGCGATAACCAGTGTTGCATCTATGGCGTCGTCTATATAGAGGTAGCTCTTCTCCTGGGTGCCGTCGCCTAAAACCTCTAGGACATTAGGATCTTTCTTAAGCTTCATTATGAAATCATAGATCACTCCATGCCGAAGCCTAGAACCAATAATATTTGCGTATCTAAGAGACACAGCCCTAAAGCCGTATGTGAGGGAATAAGCCCTTATGAGGGACTCGCAGGCAAGCTTAGATGCGCCATAAACACTGATCGGTTTAAGATCGGCATCCTCAGGCGTGGGAATAATGCTGGGGTCCCCATACACAGTGCTTGAACTAGCAAAAACCAGCTTCTCCACACTGCCAGACCTTCTCACACCCTCAAGCAGATTGTATGTTGCAACAATATTGTTGTCGAAATGGCTTGAAGGAGGACTGAGATATATCCTCACCTCGGGGTTTGCGGCCATATGGAACACAACATCCACATCCCTAAGCACGAGATCTATAACCCCCCTATCCCTGAGGTCCCCCGCAACAACCTCAACCCTGCCGGTTTTCATCGAGTCCTTGAGAAAATGTATGGAGCCTGAGGAGAAGTTGTCTAGAACACGCACGCTATAACCCTTGGAAACTAGCCTGTCAACGAGATGGCTACCTATAAATCCTCCGCCGCCAGTAACCAGGATCATTGCGTCCCTACCAAATGAAAGTTAAGTTAAACAGCACTAAAATAAGTTTCAGAATCAACACGCCTGGAAAACAGCCATAATATATTATACCATATCGATTAAATACTCAATGGTGATTTATTGAAGCGAAGACATCTATTCCCGGTAGCAATAGTTGTGGGTGTTCCAGGAGTAGGTAAATCAACCGTGCTGGAGCTGGTTAAGGAGAAGATGAGGAGCGACGGATACGAGATGATCATACTGAACTACGGGGACTACATGCTTAAGGAGCTAAAGAGCAAGGGGCTAGTGGAGCATAGAGACCAGCTAAGAAAGCTCCCCCTAAGAATCCAGGTCGAGCACCAGGCGAACGCTGCAGTAGAGATGATGGGGGACGCGCTCAAAATGCTTAAAGACCCGAGCAAAAGTGTTGTTGTGATAGATACCCACCTCATAATAAGGACCCCCCTCGGATACTGGCCCGGCATACCGGATCATGTCGCCCACGAATTTAAGGCAGACGTAATAATCCTCATCGAGGCAGACCCCGAAGATATCTTGAAGAGACAGCTCAAAGATGCTGACAGAGTTAGAAAGGACTACAGCAGTATAGAGGTTATAAGGGAGATGCAGAACCTCAATAGATACATCGCCTTTATGGTTGCCCATAGAGTTGGTTCCGCAGTAAAAATCGTGTATAATAGGGAGGGCCAGGCCGACGAGGCGGCCAACGAGATAGTTTCCGTGTTTAAAAATCTAGTTGAGTAAAGCTGTATCCTTCACCAAGCAAAAGCTACTCTAGCTCGACCAGGAGCTTGTTGCCTTCAACCCTGCTCTTTAGAAGCTTTAGGGGCTTGGACGTGACCTCGGGGGTTAGTGATTCACCGCTATCCAGCTTGAATGTTGCCCAGTGGCACAGGCATGTTATCGTTCTATCCTCAGCATCTAGGTGGCCATCGCTTAGGTAGCAGCCCTCATGGGGGCATTCATCGTCCGCGACATATATCTTGTCCCCTATTCTAACTATCAGGAGAGCCTGATCGTTGTACTCGAACCTTGTGGGCTGAGAGTCGGGCAGACTGTCTATATCTATCTCGATAATCCTCCTCCCCCCAGAACTGTCTGAGCCACCCATATATGGTTGCACCAAACTAGAATCCGTTATCCAAATATAAAGAAATCGCTGGTCAGGGCGAGAGTTTTAGCCCATGTTGCAGGCCCGGTTTGCTATTCATCATCCGAAAATATATTATAGCTAGAGAGCTGAGATATTTTTATCGATATGGCCTGGAACTAAATCGCGTTATATGCATTGCTCGCTATAGCTCTGCCTCTTCCTAGATATCTTGCTTATGATCCACTCGCCATACGTCTTAAGAGACGGATACCTGGCTACAGGCTTCACATAGCCCTTAAACAGGGACTCCATAACGCTATCTAGAGAGAAGTCCTCTATATCAACCAAATTAAAAACACTACCTATAAAACTAGGTGTGTGGGCATCGCTGTTGGATAACATAACCTTATTGAGATCCTTGGCGGCCCTCCTAGCCTTCATATTGGCTATCCACCCCGCCCTAGGATTAAACACCTCTATACCATGAAGATCTACCCTATACACATTGTCCCCTATACCAAGCCTCTTAAAATCATAGGGGTGTGGAGCGTAAGTGAAGCAGTTATTGGATCTAGCATAGTCGATCAGCTCACCACTGCTCCTGGGGACCTCATCATCATCTAGAGGTTGGTAGCAAAGTACTATTATATCCCCCAGCTCCGTTCTAACCTCGTTCCCCGGAACAACGATTATTCCCGCACCCATCTCCGCTACTGTCTTCATAACCAAGTTATATCCCCTAAACGTGTTATGGTCAGTTATCCCAAGAACCCTTATACCCCGGAGCAATGCAGCCCTAACCACGGTGCTGCCGTCCTGCTTCCCATCGCTACATACTGTATGGATCTGGAGATCGGCTTTAACAATCACAGAAAAACTCACCTACCTATCGCCACACCCTCGCTCCTGGGATCAGAAACAAGCCACGC
>JALXCO010000250.1 GCA_026990885.1 Desulfurococcales archaeon | reverse complement strand
TTCTAGAGCTGTCCAAGGATCTCTTCACACGGGTGCTTCGTGAATCCATGATCATTATAGGGAACCACAGCTCGCCTATAGATATTGTGTATGCACGCAGTAAGGTAGCGCCTTTCCCGAGGAACCTGGCTTTGAGGGCTTGGCCTCTTGTATCGAAGATCTATTTTAGATATCTGTTCCCAGTCTTTAGGTCGTATAGGGAGAGGATCCATGTACATGTGCTGAACGATCTTGAGGAGAGGTTCTATCTAGATATAGGATTCGAGAGAGGCCAAGTTCACCTGATCCATAACTTCATAGACTTCACAAAATATAGAGTAGGCAACAACGCCGATTTCGAGATATGCTATCTTGGAAGAGTAACCAGGGATAAAGGTTCTGATATGCTGATCGAGATCTCTAGAAGAATAGAGCTACCACTAAATATAGTTGGCTCCGGACCAGAGCTACACAGGCTAAAGGCTATAGAGGAGATCAATAAGAATCTAAAGATACACGGCTATGTTCCAGAGAAAACCAAGATAGAAATCCTATCAATGTGTGATGCAATGATTATCCCCTCAATAATAGAGATGTTCCCATTCTCAGCCATAGAGGGGTTAGCCAGCGGGCTCTATTTGGTCGCATCAAGCATCTCTGTCGGGCTAGAATATATAGTGTCTCTACACCCACTATTCGGATCATCATCACCATGGAAGGCGGATAGCTTCATAGAAAAGCTAACCAAGGTGTATAATGCGAAGAAAAAGGATCCGGAACACTACTATATGACTAAAATAGAAAGGAGGCAACAAGCAGAAAAAATGTTCCATGCTGAAATAGTGCTTCCTGAGATAGAGAGAATGTTTAAGAACCTATATAATGAACCATAGATGAAGTACTATGCCCTCATCTATGCCGCCTGTATCTATTATATGGGTTAACTACAATAGTATGCATATACGGGGTCTAGTAGGGAGGTCCCTGAAGGCTATATCTGACCTAGACTACCCCGACTACGAGCTAGTAATAGTGGATAACGGCTCCACAGACGGTAGCTACGATTATATAAGAGACATAGCTAGGGACCTCCCCATAGACGTTAAGCTAGTAAGGCTAGAGCATAATCTAGGATTTACTGGAGGAAACAATATAGGCTTTATGAGGGCCTCAAAAGATAGTGAATATATAGTTCTGCTCAACAACGACGCTATACCCTATTCGAAAAGCCTGAAAAAACTGGTGTCTGTCTCGATCAATAAAGCGAAAATAGCGAGCGTACAAGGTGTGCTTCTTAGATTCGATAACCCCAAGCTTATAGATAATGCTGGCTGTATGCTTAACGAGCTCCTGATACCGATACTTCTTTACTCAAATGAGCACACGCACAGAGCCTTGAGAGGGCTCCCAAGATACATAACCTATCCTAATGGAGCATACTCGCTAATAAGAAGATCCGCGATCGAGGAGTGTTTGGGAGAGGTGCCATTCATTTGGGAGGGTTTCATGTATTTCGATGATATGTATCTTGGATTGAAGCTCTGGAACTGCGGATATAGGGTGGCGTCGATCCCTGTGTATGTTGGTCTTCATAGAAGAGGATCATCATCGAGAAAGCCGAGCTTAACCCTATACTATGGGATAAGAGGATGGATAGCCCTAAACCATATATCGAACTCCAGATACAGAAATATAGTGTATAAAGCTGTAGCTTCTAGAGCTCTCAAAGTTAATCCGCTGGATCTTAATAATAGAAGTTATTTAACGAATGTCTCCTACCTAATGGGTTTGATGGACGGAATAAGGCTTGGGGAATATATATTAGAGAAGTATAGGTTGGAAACTATAGATATATATAAGGCACCTATCGTTAGGGTGGATCCTCTGAAAAGCATACTGAGTCTCGCTATGATTAGGCTATCGATCTATTAAACACTATATTTGCTCCTAGACACGGTTTTAGATGATATACCCCTTAACCTATCTAACCCCCTGCAGAGAGCAACGTATTTTTTAACTCTACGAACAATCTGTTCAGCTTTATACTCGTTTTCTGAGTCATTAACTTTATTGAATTCGATAAATCTATTTGAATTCATATCATACAGCACTTTATAACCCAAGCCATACGCGAAGACGATTGGTTTCTTAGTTAATTGATGCACGGTTCTTCCGTTATCTTTATAGCTTCTGCCGTATAGCTCTGAGAACACTATATCGTCGCATATATTAATAGGCTTATTATCTATGGCTACAGATTTGATTAGCCTAGGTATTTTAAGATGACTTACCAGACATTCAGAATCATTATTGATCTTCCTATAGATATCGTTGCCTTCCATATTATCAGGTAGCTTTAAGAATAGTGGAACCCTCAGCATTTCGTCGCACGCAACATTTATGTGCCCTAGCATCCCATACTCGCCTAGAAGCTGACCATGATCGCTTGTGATGATAACCAGCATGTCGTCTAGAATACCCGCATCGTATAATTCATACAGTATTTCTCTAAGAATCGATGCCACTCTAACAACCTGAGACCTATATGCCTGCCTCAACGGATCAACTACAGCTTCAATATACCGCTCCCAGCTACTCCCACCCGTTTTTACCAGCCTATCTACAAGATCCTGATAATACCTCAAGTCATCATCAAACAAGTAAGGCTCGTGAACCTCCATCAAATTAACAAAAATAAAAGATCTCAACAAAACCTCCTTCCTTTTACGTATAATATCTATAACTAACTCTCTGAATCTGTCGCCCCCCTTATCTCTAGGCCAATCCCTATTTCCCCAAAATAAAGGAGCAAAATATTTATCCATTAGCAACCTAACCATAAAATCAAAGCCTAATACTCTCAAATACATGAAGAATCTTAATATACTACTTCTATACCTACTATATATAAGATCCATAACCTTTCTTTCCCGATAACTAATAAAGCTCCGCCTATGCTTAGAAGGCAACAGATCCACATATATACTGAACCCCTTATACCCTAAACCCGGCGAGATATATGGATTAGCACTATAGAGGTGTGTTATATATCCGTATTTAGACAATATAATCTGTAGCATATGTTTATGTGTCTTTTCTGAAACATAAAAATCGTCTATTGATGGTTCCAGACTTTTTCTATACACACTGTGGAGACATGGGGGTAATCCGGTTAAAAGACTAGTGTGGGCAGGTGCTGAGTAAGTTGCTGTAGTATAGCTAGTCAAACTTAAAAATCTATACCTAGATAATCCAGAATGGCTATATAAAAGACCACCATAATCATAACGAAGACTGTCAATTACTAAATATAGTATACCAATATCTTTTCTATACATTTGAAACCATCCAATAATTAATTTAAGGCGAATTATATAATTAAAATTCGTTGAGCTTATAAAGATTAATATTGAAACTATTATATAGTGAAATTATTATGATTGTTCTAGGTTTTAATTGGCCTGTTGCCCACGATCATGGTGTCGCGGTTATTATTGATGGGGAACTTGTTTTTGCTACAGAAGAGGAAAGATTTACTAGGGTAAAGCATTCACCTTCGCAACCGCCTATTAAATCACTTATATATGCATATAAGTATCTCCGATCTA
>JALXCO010000249.1 GCA_026990885.1 Desulfurococcales archaeon | reverse complement strand
CATCAAGCCCCATTCAGGCTCGGGGGGCTGGGCTCCTAGCCCAAGGAAGCTTAGGGCTGAAGTCACCAGTATCGCGTCAGCGGTGCTGAATGTTGTGAGGACTATGAGCTCGGGTATCACGTTTGGGAATATATGGTCCTTCATTATCGATAGGGACCCCGTGCCGAAGACCTTTGAGGCCTCTATGTATTCGAGGTTCTTGACGGATAGAACGATCCCTCTAATCGTTCTAATATATATAGGTATCAGGAAGATAGCTACAGCAAGCATAGCGTTGAACAGCCCGGGGCCTAGGAACGCTACTATAGCTAGAGCCAGCAGGTATCCCGGGAAAGCTAAAAGTATGTCTGCGCCTCTAGACACTATATGATCTATATACCCCCCGTAGTACCCAGCTATAAGGCCGAGAGGCAGCCCTATCGAGAGGGCCATCAGCACGGTTACGACGCCAGCCATAAGGGTTGTTTTAGCACCATACATTATCCTGGTGAGTATATCCCTCCCGAACTCATCGGTTCCGAGCGGATGCTCCCAGGACGGTGGCTTAAGCCTGTTGAGCACGCTCTGCTCATACGGATCGTATGGAGCTATAAACGGAGCCAAAACACCCATCAGAGAGAAAAACACCACTACCCCAACGCCAAACAGCCCGGTTTTAGTACGGAACAAGGCGTGGAAAGCTAGGCCTAGAGGTCCCCTCACACCCGCTCTCGATGATGCCCTCCTTACTCTTAGCGCCTTCATTTCAGCTCGACCCTCGGATCTAGAATCTTGTAGCTTATATCAACTATGAGGTTGAGAACCATGAAGAGCACTGTGTATACAAGCACTATACCCTGCACAAGGATGTAGTCCCTAGATATTATGGCGTCTACAAGCTGCCTGCCGATCCCAGGCCAGGCGAATATGGTTTCAACTATAACTGCGCCACCCATTAGAAAGCCGAACTGTATGCCTGCTATCGATATGACCGGGATCAGGGAGTTCCTCAGCACATGCCTAAAGATCACTGTTCTCCTCGGCAGACCCTTGGCTTGGGCATAGAGTGTGTAGAGTTCGGAGAAGACCTTGGCAGTTGATGATCTGGTTATCCTAGCGATTATCCCAGCGCTATATAGGCTTAGTGTTAGGGCGGGCATCAGTGCCGATTTGAAGCCCTCTAAAGTATATATTGGCCCCTGCTTACCTGCCGAGGGGAGAAGATTTAGCTCGACCGATACGACATATATTAGGATCAGGCCTATAAGGAACTGGGGAAACGATGATCCTGTTAGGCTTAGAAGGATTATGGCCCTATCTATAGGGGACCCCCGCTTATAGGCTGCGTATATCCCCGCTGGTATCCCCATGGATAGAGCGAAAGCCATGCTGAGCACAGCCAGCTCCAGGGTGTTCGGGAGTGTGCGAGCTATAATTTCGCTAACCTCGTAGCCTGTCCTGATCGACTTCCCCAGATCGCCCGTAACCACCTTGGATAGCCACCTAAAGTACTGCACATGTATGGGGTCGTACCACCCCATCTCCCTCTTGATCCTCTCGATATCCTCGGGTGAAGCGTTGATCCCTGCTATGGCTCTTATGGGGTCCCCCGGTATAAAGTGGATCAGGGAGAACACGATGAACGTTATGATAAGTAGGGTTGGGATCATGAGAAAAAATCTATATATTATATATCTAGCCAGGCTCATCTATACACCTCACTCCCTCTCTAGATACACAAACGTGTAGTCCCTCTCAAACGGGGAGTGCACATAGTTCTTTACGTAGTCCCTCATAGCTATGATGTCGAGACCGCTATATATGAATATCCAGTAGGAGTCCTCAACAATCAATCTCTGAGCCTCCTCAGCGTACCTCTTCCTCTCCTCGAAATCTGGCGTTACCGAAACCTTGTCTATCAGCTCATCGACCTTAGGGTTGCTGTATAGCCCAACATTAGCCCATCCATCAGACCTGAACAGGAACGGCAGGAAGTTGTCTGGGTCTGGACTGCCCGCAGACCACCATATATAGCCCGCTTCGAAGTCGTGTGAAACAAGCTTATCGACCCATGTACCGTACTCAAGGATCTGTAGCTCAGCTATAACACCTATCCTCCTCCAGTACTCAGCCACGGCCTGGACAAGCTCCTCAGCCTCTTTACCCTCCTGCAGTATTATGGAGAACTTGAACGGCTTGCCATCCTTATACCTTATGCCATCCTCACCGAGCTTCCATCCAGCCTCCTCCAGCAGCTGAGCGGCTTTCTCGGGGTCGTACGGGAACTTATTCACGTTCTCTGTATAGTATGGTGAGGAAGGCGGCAGGGGCCCGTATGTTCTGACAGCTATACCCTTGAACAGCGTCTCAACTATAGCGTCTTTATCGACAGCATAGTTCAGTGCCTGCCTAACTCTAACGTCTTTAAAGAACTCATGCTCAACATTGAATACTATTCCGAACACCGTGAATCCAGGAACCTTATAGACCACAACGTCTGGGGACCTCTCAAGCCTATCTAGATCCTCTCTAGAGACAGCATATATAACGTCTACATCGCCAGCAAGCAGAGAGGCGACCTGAACGCTGCTTTCTGGTATGGGCTTTATGATGATCTCCTCCAGGCAGGGCTTGCCCTTCCAATACTCGTCGAATCTCTTTAGAACAACCCTATCTCCAGGAACCCACTCAACAAACATGAATGGCCCTGTACCAACGGGGTTCTTGGAGAAGTCTTTACCATACTTCATTGCTGCTGCTGGGCTAACGATCATTAGACCCTGGTTCCTCACGATCTGAGATATGAAGCCTGCAGAGGGCTTCTTCAACACGAACTTCACGGTATATTCATCTATAACCTCTACCCTCTCAATGGTGTTTCTAAACAGCTCGCCGTCGGGCGACTGGGTTTCAGGATCCATGGTTCTCTCGGCAGTGAACTTAACCGCTGTAGCGTTGAAGGGTGTGCCATCATGGAACTTTACACCCTTCCTCAGGTAGAAAGTCCACTCCTTGGCGTCGGGGCTAACCTCCCATCTCTCCGCTAGGCCAGGAATGAATGTTCCGTTGGGCGCTACATCAACCAGGAACTCGAATATTAGCTCCGCAACATTGGCTGTTGGCACATCGGTTATCAGTGCCGGATCAAGCCTCAGTACGTCGGCTATATTAGCTATAACCAGGGTTCCACCCTCCCTGACGCATGGGCTAACCTCCACGGGTTTCTGCTCAGCAACCTGCGTCTCGGTTGGTGTTGGCGTTGGAGATGGCCTAGGCGTTGTTGGCGAGGGCTTAGCTGGTGTTGGGGTAGTTATAGTTGTCTTGGTGACCGGCTCCTCCCTTGGCGTTGTTGCTGGAACCGGGGTTGGCTGTTGCTGCTGCATGTTGAACATTAGGGCTACAGCTGAGACAACAATTACCAGGGCGAGGATTACTCCTATAATTAAGGTTTTGTTTGCCATATACCCCACCTTGTGTGAGTATAGTATTGGTATTTGATGTTTATATTTTTTACGATAAAATAAAAAATGATTTAGCACATTTATAATTAAACTTTTTATATATCCTTGATTAAACTAAAGTTACAATAAGCAAAAACCAGGCCAAGGTAGGTTATTGTT
>JALXCO010000248.1 GCA_026990885.1 Desulfurococcales archaeon | reverse complement strand
TAATAAGGCTTCTGGGCACAGAATCCTACCAGTATCTCAAAGGTAGCTATATCCTAACGCTCACAATATATGAGGTTGGCAACGCTCTTTGGAAGGAGGCTACATTGATGAATAAGCTATCTATAAGTGAAGCTCAATCACTGATGAATAGTATAGAGCTTGTATTCAGGATACTAAATGTAGCGTATCCTCGCAACATTGCTCTAACCCTGAAGCTCGCCCATGAACTTAGGCTCACATTCTATGATGCATCATACATTACTGTATCCCACGAGCTAGACGCCGAGCTCGTGACGGATGATGAGAAGCTTAGGAAGAGAGTGGCTGAGAAAAAAGATATGCTTCTCAAAATTCTAGGTAGCGGGGTAACTATATACTCGACTAGAGAGCTTATCGGAGAGAAGAGAGATTTAAAGAGCTGATGCTCTAGTATCTGTATCTCTCGATGATTTTAGATATCTCGCTCGATATGAGTAGCGGATCGATGAATTTTGCCGCTATACCAGCTCTCCTTGCCTGATCTATGAAGCCCCCAATCCTCTCTCTAAACAGCTTGCTTCCAGCCCTATACAGCTCCAGCTCGGTTTCGGATAGCTCCGTGGACGGGATCGGTTTCGGATAGGTTATATACAGCCACACCAAGGCGTTTTTTAGCTTAAGCATCTTGTCTAGATCCGATATGAGCTTTAGGGGGCCGTCGAACCCCGTAAATATAAAGGCGAGGAACCTGTCTCTAGGGAGCTTAGGCACTATCTTCTTGGTGAACTCCCCAACGACATCGATGTCCTCTGAGGTATGGGAGCCATAGTTTACCGAGGAGACCAGGTTAACTATACTCCTATATGTCCTGTAGCCCCTCATGAATCCAGGTGTCGATCTAATGCCGTTTTGGGAATCGATCATTATTAGAGACAGATAATCCCCCCTGAAAGCCAGAAACCTGGAGACCGTAGCTATAGCCCTGGCTATATGCTCGTACGGGGACCCCCGGTAGGGCCCCCTAAACATGGATCTCGATGAGACAATGATGAACATGACATTCATAGATGACTCCAGCTCGAACTCCTTAACTGAGGGGACCCCGTGCAGGGCTATTGTTCTCCACACGATTTTCCTGAACTCATCCCCCTCCCTATAGTCTCTCACTGAGTAGAATTCCACCCCGTAGCCGGGTGTTCTTGTTCGTGTAGCCCCAAAGTACCTAGCTATGCTATATATCCTTCTAACCTCGAACATGCTGTGGCTGGGGTAGATCGATACCTCGAACTCTCCTCCCAGAACCATTTCCGAGGATCTGAACATCCCCAGAGGATCCCTAACAACAATCATCAGCGGCCCAATCCTGTGCCTCCCAGTCCTCGCCTCAAAAACCACCCTTAGATGGATGCATGATTTAGACGGTATAGATACTATGGCGCTGTCCACACCCTCAACTATCTTAAGCTTTGAGTACCCCCCTATCGATACCTCGCTTAGGAGGAGGGGAAGAAAATGGTTGTTGCAGACTCTATACACAACATGTATTCTGTTACCCTCTATATCACCCTCCCATCTATACGAGACGCTGAGCTTGCTGAGGAGCGCTAGACTGAGATACACGTACCCCCTAGCTATCACTATTAGCGTGAGCAGAAGTATGCCTATAGCCAGCGTGTTCGTGTTGAAGAATATATCGAACGCCACTAGAATGCTCCCCAGCATGAGTATGGCTAGGAGCCTGCCGGTCGCGTTGATAGATTTAAGCTGTATGTGGATATCCTCCATCAGCGATCACGCGGTGCATACAGCTATTTAAGCTCCTTAAGCAGTTCTTGAAGATCCCTGTATACAGAGGCGATGGCCCTACCCCACCTAACTATCCTCGGGATCCTTACCCGGCCCTCGGCTATATCCATATACTTCACCGCCCGCTTCCTAAATCTGTCGGCTTTCCTGTATGGGATACCTGCTTCAGCAGCCTGCTCCGCGAATCTGGGATCGTAGAGGCTTACCCCGAAGAGATCTTCGATGAAGCGGTCCAGCTTGATGAAGAAAGATCTATAGTCCTCTGCAGTATAGCTTAGCCTTCTATCCAGAAAGATCTCTAGATCCCTGAACGTGGACAGCGAGCCAGATCCACCCTCCCTTATAGGTCTATCAAAAACCCTTGAGCTCTCCCTCGAGTACAGTATGGAGAGTATGAGGTAGGTTAATATGCCGGCCGCGATACCCTTGAACATGGGCTGTTCCTCGAGAAGTATTCGGAGCCTATAGTCTAGTATATTTATAAATTGGGGGAGCCATGATCCTGGATGGATCGTTTTAGCTATAACGCTAGACAGGAACTCAGGTGTTTGCGTTAGGAAGGCTATTAGCGGATCGCTTGATGGCTCCTCAAGAACTCTTAAAGGATCGAGTCCGCGGTATTTCGATCCGTCTATAAGAATAATGCACTCAGGATCGCCTCCGCATAGGCCATCAACAATGTTGAATAACAGATCCCTGTATGCGGCTCCACGATCGCTATCTATAACCTGGTTGAGAAATATTGATCCATCACCAATAACGTAGAAGTAGAGGTGATCGATCCTCTCAAACGCAGACACAGCTATATCTGACTCAAGTATGAGGTTGTTCCCAGTAATCAGGAGCCCTGACTCAACAGATCCCTGAAGCGATGAATTACCTATAATTAGTTTTGATGGGATGTCCAGGAGGATCTCGCCTCTCCACCCCCAGGGCGTGTTGATCTCTGCGGAGGGGTAGAAGCTTCTATCTATACTTAGAATTATTGATCCAGTTATCCTTATAGTGGAGCCCAGAGAGCTTAGAAGCCTATTAGACACAACACTCTCATCAGCGACAAGGAAACCGGCTTCCCCGCATCGGGAAACGATCTCGTTTATATTCTCTATATCCTTGTCGGAGTAGGGGACCTCGGGGGAAACAACTATAATCATTACCCGCCTACACAGATCGCCGACGAAGCCCCTGGCCATGGACCAGTCGAGAACTATATGGGTGTTGAGGTAGTACTGCTTCATCATGTAGTATAGGGCGCTCGTCCCTATAGGCCCGGTGTTGAGGGGTGATGGCCCGATATATAGAAGTATTCTTGGGGGTCCCTCCTCAAGAAGAGATACGATAGCTATGAGGACCATAACCCCCAGAACGATCCCTGATACCGTCGAGTACTGCCTAACTTTTTCTAGCCTCATTCTCGGAACCTTTGATCAGGCTATAGACATATGCAGATATCCTTAAAGCGTATAGGGAGCTCGAAAGGAGTGTGAAGCCTATTAGGGCCGACAGTAGCGAGGAGCCTATCATGGCTCTCTCCATATAGCTGAGGGAGGTCGATAGAAAGAAGACCGCGAAGACTCCGAGAACGATAGAGAATACCAGGTATATAACCCATTTAGCGCTCTCACGCAATGTGGGGATACACCAAAGTATTTTATCAATAATATATTTATTAACCTTAATACCTAGATCCAGCGTGTTTAGCTCTCCGGATAACTATGGGTTCCGATCCGCTGTATTCCTGGAGGGAGCTACGGGACGAGACCGCCAAGTATAGGTATGAGCTCTAGTATGCTGAATAGCTCTGTATAGTAGGTGTA
>JALXCO010000247.1 GCA_026990885.1 Desulfurococcales archaeon | reverse complement strand
ATGCCTCTAGACCTTCTAGACAGGCTACTAATTATTCCTACAAAGCCGTATAGCGAGGACGAGATTAGAGAGATCATTAAGATAAAGATCATAGAGGACGACATCAAAATAACGGACGACGCGCTGGATTATCTAGTTAAAGTAGGCTCAGAAACAAGCCTAAGGCACTCAATACAGCTTCTAGAGCCCTCTAGAATAATAGCATCCAGAAATGGTAGAAAGGAGATAGACATCGAAGACGTTAAAGAAGCAACAAAGCTATTCATAGACGTGAGGCACAGCATTGAACACGTAAAGAAATATGAAAGCTTCTTTATGAAGTAGCTTAAACCACTCTTATTAGTTATTAGTAATCGATAAATTCACCGATCCCGTCTCAAGCCGAAAATAGATCCTACCCCACCTTATTTCTGGAGGGATTCAATAGACTCAACGATATTTATTTAGTGCGGACTATATTTATAGAGTGGATTATGGGTGAATGCACACTAAACGATATAAAGCGTGAGCTGGACAAGATAGATTATTCGAAGCCTCCTCAGGACAGCAGGGTTGCCGAGGCGCTAGCGTTTAAAAGAATAAAGAAGATAGCCTCAAGGGATATAGAGTACTTTATTTTTGATGCATCAACAGAGGTCCATTTAGTTATCCCAGCCATGTACTGTTCATGTCTAGACTTCCTCATAAATGTAGCTATAAAATGCTCTAGGAAGTACTGCTATCATCTTCTAGCTGTGGAATACGCTAAAAGAAGAGGAAGATACATAGAGACGCGTTTAACTCTTGAAGAAGCTCTCCAAAAAGCATACAGGTTGATTATATCTGGGATAGTTGATTGAGGCGGTTTAACCCTATTTAGCTGATCGGAACATGGATATAGCCTTACTTTTTAAGACTGGTTCAATATATTTTTAATATCCGCAATACATCGGTAAAATATGTGAAGCACCTACTTAACTCTCTTGGGTGATTCCATTGGAAAGCAGTATAGTAAAGAATCTATCATCCCTCATCTCGGCTAGATGCGTAAATGATCCTCTAAACAATGTTTCGCCAGATGATCAGTGTGTGTCTAGGGTTAGAGAGGTAATGAATTATTACGGGATAGAGCCCAAAATACTAGAAAGAAACGGCTTCAAAACCCTATACCATATAGAAGGGAGCGGGAAACCAGTTGTCATGCTGATGGCACACTATGACGTAGTGCCAGCCGGACCGAACTGGGAGACGGATCCGTTTACCCCTGTAGTTAGAGACGGGAAAGTGTTTGGCAGGGGTGCTTTAGACGATCTAGCTAATGTTGTGGCTATTCTGGAAGGCTATGGAAGGGGTATCGATATCGATCAAGGAACACTAATCATTGCATTTACTGGAGACGAGGAGATCGGGGGTAGAAACGGTGCTTTAGCACTGAAAGAGAAGCTTTTCTCCGAGGGCACCGCTCCAACATACCTGGTGAACGGTGATGGAAGCGGGTTAGCGATTATAAATAGAAGAAGAAACGTATTTTCCCTCAAAGTAGAGATCGAATCGAAAACCACAAAAATAAGAGGCAGGGCAAATAGGAAGCTGTACAGGCTAAATAGCAGGAGCTACCACTCCGCATATTTCATAGGGGGCGCAGACATACACCCATTTATATCGCTTGCGAGAGACTTGATAGAGAATCCAAACCTATATGTTAAAGAGATCACAGGCCAATTCGTGAAATCAAACGTTCTACCTCAAGAGATTACTGCAGTTTTGGTTGATGAAGACGGAAAAAGCGGTGAAGAGATAGAGATCGATGAATCACTAACGAACTTAGTTAAGGCGTTGATGCCGCTAACCAGATTGAGTGTTGAACATGATTTCCCAAGCATATACGGTATAACGGTGAACCCGAATGTTTACAGGAAGGAAAACAATATACATGTACTCGAGATCGATATAAGGGCACCGCTAAAGGCATCTAGGAAGCTTGAAGAGTCAATCGAGAAAATTATAGGTGAGTACTTGCCTGAGGCAAGAATAAAGGTCTCTTCAGGCATAGGGTATCTTGATACTGATAGAGGATCAAAAATAGTTCAAGTCTCCAGCGAGGTACTCAGGAAGCTAGGAATAAAACCCCATATAGTTGAGCGTGCGGGAGCGAGCGACTCTAGGTTCTACTCGCCACATGGGGTAGAGTCCATAGATTTTGGGCCTATAGGAGGCAATGTACATGGCCCAAATGAGTATGTGGATATAAGAAGTATTGAGATAGCAGCAAGGTTCTATAGAGATGTTGCATCAAAGCTTCTAGCCTAGCATGGCTATCGCCAGACATCTTGGGGTGTTGGTCTTGGGGATTACGGTAAGGCCTATAAGTGAGCCGGAACTACTCTCTAAGGCTGTAGATATAGGCCTGGATGCGTGGGGGTCAGACCCGATCGAGGCCACACCCGCTCATGTTCTGAAGGCGGCAGCTGAAAACGGTGGATTAGTTCTAGGAGCGTTTATGGATAATGAGATGGTCGGCTTCTCATGGGGGTTTGTAGGCAGGGACCATAGCTCCGGTAAACTCTACTTCTACAGCCATCAAACAGGAGTATTGAACAACATCAAGTATAGGGGGGTAGGGTTTGAACTTAAGAAATCTCAGAGGGAATGGTGTATCTCTCAGGGATTCGATCTAATTAAATGGACATACGATCCTGCACAGAGCCTTAATGCATACTTCAACATCAATAAGCTGGGGGTTATATCGAGGATTTTTAAAATCAACTACTATGGCGAAATAAGGGACTCAATAAATAGAGGGATGCCCACAGATAGGCTGGTTATCGAGTGGTGGATCAAAACCCCAAGAGTAGAAGATAGAGTAGAGAGAAAGATACATGGCGAGCTCAAATCGATATTTAGCCATCTGAAGATAGAAAGGGTTATCGACTTCGATCCTGATAGCATATCGGTGTCTGGATGGGTCAAGAAAGGGCACAGGTATATTGGCGTTGTGATACCTAGATCTATATCCAGATTAAGGGATCAAGATCCAGATAAAGCCTTAAAATGGAGACTTATTTTGAGGGAGGTCCTGGACCACTATATAAATCGAGAAAACTACATTGTATCGGAGTTCTTTAACCTAGACGATAGGTTCGGTATGTATATACTGGCTAACGAGGATCTCGATAAGATCCTCAACAACACGCTATGGTGGAAGAAACATAATACCCAGAATTAAATAACTATTACTGAACGGGGTGTATCTACAGCATGAAAATTAGGAAAATAAAGGTCTTTCACGTAGCTATGGAGCTTAAGGATCCCTTCGAAACAAGCTTCGGGAAAACCAAACTCAGGCACTGCCTACTTATAAATATACAGGATTCAAGCGGCGAAGAAGGATGGGGCGAGGTGGTTGCTGACGATAAACCCTTCTACAGCTACGAGACTGTTTGGACAGCAATGCATATTATAAGGGACTATATAGCCCCCTCAATAAAGAATCTAGAGATAGAAAAGGCGAGGGATTTCTGGGATATAGACATAGTCAAAAGGATACGTGGACACAACATGGCTAAGGCTGGAGTTGAAGAGGCGCTATGGGAACTTGAATCAAAGCTCAACTCTAAACCGCTATGGAGGTATATAGGG
>JALXCO010000246.1 GCA_026990885.1 Desulfurococcales archaeon | reverse complement strand
GGATCCGGTTATAAGGGAGCAGGACCCGGGTGTTAAGGGCTTCAAACAGTACCTGGTTTATGGTGTGAGGAGCGTTATTGGTAATGGGCTTAGGGCTCTTGGGATCAGGCCTTTATCAAGGATCTAGAATCGACTCATCTATACCTCATCACATAGTCCTGGTTTATATATAGCATCGACTGGCTGAGCTCCCTATAGTCGTTGAGCTCTCTTAGTGTTTCCAGCATGATGGCCCTGACCGGGAACCTCGATATTCTATGTAGCTGATCTACTACACCCCTGTATGTGCCGTCCACATCGAACACCTCTCCGCTTTCTGCATCCATGGATCTTCTCCTATCGCTATAGCTAGCCAGATAGATGCCGATTAGATCTATGAGCATCCTGCCGGCATCAATAGATCTGTGGTCCCCGATAGGCTTAACATCTATAAGGGAGCCCTCCCCAGAAAACACGTATAGTCGGTAGGAGCCATCAATAAGAACGAGGTTGTGTATCCATCTATAGTATCTAGGTAAGGTGTTGGGGAACTCAAGCTCAACATGTTTCAAAACATACTCGAACCACCATACAGATCTAGATTTGAGACAGCATCTAGATGAATTAAACCATTTAACGCTCACAGGCTCCATAGCCCCTCATCAAAGAGGAACAATTATACTCTATAGACTCCTAGCCCTTCTCCTCAACACCCTTTGGAGTTATGACTGTTGTAGTCTCACAGTTGAGCTTCTCCAAAATAGACTCGAGCTCGTCTGGATTGGTGACGAACGTATATAGGTATCTACCCCTCCTAACCTTGATCTTGGCTATACCCTTTCTATCGTTCCTATATACACGGCACTCCCTAGCGTTTTCTGCAAGCTTAACTAGTTCATCTAGATCCTTCACCTCAACAGGCAATACATACACCCACATTCAATACAGTAAATAGAAAATAAAAATCTTACATACTATGTTTGAACGGATTCAAACACATCAAACATATATGAACCCCGCTAAGCTACCAGGATCATCCTATCCATAGCTTGATTCATGAACGCTTGTGGGCTGGGGCTCTATACAGCAATATTATCATAAATCCTAATGTATCGCTTTATATAGTTTATGCTTATATATATCGATAAGTAACTGTTATTGAAGTATTAATTTTGGGTGGTTTCTGGATGGCTAACAAAACAGGTTTAATTATAGGTATAGTTCTCGTGATAGTCATCGCTATAGCGGCGATAGCCTTTCTAGGAATGGGGATACCGATGATGCAGCAGCAGCCCCAAGAGACTGTTGTCGAGGAGCAGGCTGTTCCGGAGGCTGGGGAGAAGATCACCATCCAGTGGGGGACCTCTAGAACGGGCTCCTCAGGCTATAGGGCTCTCTCGACATTGGCTAGCTTGCTTAGCCAGAGGATGCCTGAGATCGAGATAGTCGTTGTGCCCACAGCAGGGGCTGTCGCAAGCACAAAGGCCTTTGCTAGGGGTGAGCTCGATGCAAGCTATACGGCTGATATCAGCTTTAGAGAGCTCTACGCCTTTAAAGGTAGGTTCGAGGGGTTCAAGCCTGAAGCCAAGAGGATGCCTCTTCAAACGCTCTGGGTGTTTACTATCGATAACGGTATAGCTGTCCCTAAGGATAAAGCCGACCAGTACAAGTGCTGGAGGGACCTCAACGGCAAGAGGATATTTACCCTGCCGCTGGGCTGGGATACTGGAACTGCCCTTAGGCTTGGCCTGGATACGCTGGGCATAAAGTATGAGCATGTAGAGCTCGATCTCGATGCAGTGGCTACAGCCCTTAAGAGGGGTGATATAGATGCTACCGGGATATACATTACTGGGGGTAGGAGCATAGCTCCGTGGGCTCAGCAGATGATGGCTCAGGTAGATCTTGTGATCGTTAATCCATGCCCAGACGAGATCGAGAAGCTCAAGGCTGCGGGCATACCGATAGGCGAGAGCCCCACATCGCCCGCATTCAAGAAGGATGTTGGGGTCGATAAGCTTGTTGGCGTTAGAATATACTATGGGTTCCACACAGGCACAAACATAGATGCCGACACCGTGTATAAGCTCATCAAGTTTGTTGAGGAGAACGCGAAGGATCTCGCCGAGATAGATCCGGCATACAGCCAGATAGCGAAGGACTTTCTAGCGTTCCAGGTTGAGGCTGTGGAGGCGGCTAAGTTCGTGCCTGTTCATCCGGGGCTGGCTAAGTATCTGAAGGAGAAGGGGGTATGGAGAGAGGGCTGGAAGGAGGGCTAGCCATAGATCATGCATAACCAAATAAAATATCAATTCAGGCTTTTTTGTATTCTATAGTAGTGATGTAGCGATCTGTGTACCCAGCCGTAGCTGGTATAAGGTTGTAGGCCGCTACACAGATCTTTGGTGCATGCTGAAATGAGTAGCGGTAGCGATAGCCGTGGTAGGGTGCTGGGGCACGTATATATAGTGGTGTCACTCATATTTCTGGCGTCTTTGATATACTACTACTATACAGGTGTTGGGGGTCCCCTCAGGCTAGCTATAGTGATGGTGCCCTACGCATTTATTCTGCATGTGCTCGATTCCTTGAGGAGGAACCAGCTGTATCCTAAGTTGGGCAGGCTGAACTACCCTATAGCTGTAGCCTATATAGTTCTGGCTCTATCCTCATCGATCTATATATACACAGAGTTCAACAACCTTGTGGGGGTTAGATTCGGCTCCTACAACTTCTACGACATCGTCTTCGGCACCATAGCTTTCCTTCTTGTTCTCGAGTACTCGAGGAGGAGGCATCCAGCTCTATTCATACTGAATATATTCCTATTTCTATACGCCCTCTACGGGTTCCTGCCAGGGCCCTTCCAGCATCCAGGGCTGCCTCTCAGCCGGGTTCTCACATCTATGAGTGTTGAGTTTGAGACGGGGGTTTTTGAGAGGCTATCACAGCTCGCCTTAACCGTTATAGGGGCGTTTATTGTTTTCATAAGTATAGCTCAGGGGTTCGGTGTTGTTGATTCTATAGTTAGGACTATAACCAGCAGGGTTTCCAGATCCATTAGGGCTGTTCCCCAGGCCTCCGTGCTTGGTTCTATGGCGATAGCCTCGGTAAGTGGGAGCGGTGCGGCTAATGCAGCCACCACTGGGAGTATTACTATACCAACCATGAAGAGGATCGGGATGCCTCCCAAGGTGGCTGCGGCTATAGAGACGGCTGCATCTATAGGTGGTCAGCTTATGCCTCCGATAATGGGGATCAGTGCGTTCGTGATGGCTGATTTTCTGGGTGTGTCGTACTTTGATGTTGTTGCTCGGGGGTATATGCCTGCGCTGATCTACTATATCGGTGTTGCTGTAGCTGTATATATTATTGCTCAGCGGTATCTGCCTAGGAGATTCTCTTCTCTAGATCTGGAAAAGATCGGTGTTAAGCCCCCGGCAATAGATGACTACTTCAGGTTCGCTGTCTTCTTCGCAGGGATCGTTATGCTCATCATACTGATGGGCTACTACTATCTAGCCCCTACATATGCGGCCCTCATAACCAGCTGGATCACGCTCATACTGCTCGCTTCGGGAACACTCTATCTAGCCGCCAGATACGGAGGAGGATTTGTTGATGGGTTAAAGAGGATATACAGCTCT
>JALXCO010000245.1 GCA_026990885.1 Desulfurococcales archaeon | reverse complement strand
TTTTACAAGCTTTTAACATTATTTTCTCAAAATGATCTATTTTATTGATAATTATATTGTCGTTGGGCGATAAGATAATGATCTTATCTTCTATACTGGGATCTAGCCTAGAGTACAGCTCAACTATATGATAGTAGTAGGGCTTATAACCCTTTAAAATATTGAATAATCTCCTTGTGACCAGCTCAAGCAGTGTTTTAAGGCTACCGCATTCGTCAACTTTAATAATTATGGGTCTATCAGCGATAGAATGAATATAAAGCATATATAGCAGATCTTCAATATTCCTCGCTCTTACGCCAAGCACTTCTACCATACAGTCAACCATGATTTATTGTGGAATAATTTTATTAATCCTTTAAATTCTAGCTTTTCCCATTATCTCCTCTAGCTGATTCTAGAAGTAGAATCATCTATGAGAATTTCTACACTGATGCATTGATGCACTGACAAAGTATAGGCCTTATACTGATGTACTTGTTCTCTATGAGCTAATATATATCTAAAGGAAAAAGTACCATACGATCTCACAATAGAGTTCATAGAATACAATATGCTCCCTTACATATCTATAATCAATTTAGACGGAGATGAATACAGTCAAGCAGTTTAAATGAAACATGGAAGGCTTAATAGTTGTGGTGAATGTTTCTATCGTGATTTGGGATCATTAACGATGTTTCCAGTCTTTCGCTATGATTGTTTTTGCTGTTGGTTAATGCGGTGGTCATGATCTCACGGCTTGTATTTTGATGATCTTGTATCTTTATCCAGCTAGTGCTTCAGCCACCACATAGATTCCTATGGCTATCAGTATTACTGGCGTTAATCTAGATAGGGATTCAGCCAGTCTATATCCTTTTCTTCTACCTCCCATAGATATGACCTCGGCTAGAGCCAGTGCCCAGATGGATATTGAGGCGTATACAGCACCGCTATATATTAATGCTAGAGCTATGGGGTTTGCTCCTAGAAGGATCATTGAGGCGAGGGCCACCTCCTCCTCGTGGGCGAAGCCCAGGATTAGTGAGTATTTGAATAGCTCCTTAAGGCTCAATGTATCTAGCCTACTATGCTCGTGTTCTTTCAGCTCTCTATAGATGCTGTATAGGCCTATAGCTATGAGGAGCCCTCCGGCTAACAGATCTATATACCTAAAATAATCCAGCACAGCTGTTTTAAACATCCATATAGCTATAACTACGGCAACGCTAGATAGTAGATGGCCGCAAGCTATAACTGCTGAGGCTAGGGCAACCCCCAATTTACCTCTCCTACTCTTAAGGGTTATTGCGAGTACCCATCCGTGACTGGGATCTGAACCATGTAGAAGACCCAGTATAAGTGCACCGTTATAATACAGATACGGAAGCTCCGTAACAGGATCGCTCATGAAAAAACCCACGGAGGTGTATTTAGCTTATGAGCTAATTAGCTTTCCTCACACACATGTATGTGTAGCCGTGCCTCTCTCCAGAAAATACGTACGAGCCACACCTGGGGTCTATCGATAGAAGGGATGGTCTCTCGCTATCCATCTCGATAAGATGTATCGGATGATATATATCTATGCCTGTAGCCAGGCTAAAAGGAGCTAGATATATTATATAGATGCCTATGCCGCGTACCAATCTAGCTGTGGCTATAGATCTATATATAGCCTGGTAAGATGGGGAATCAGCAATAAGCACAAGATTCCTAATATCTCTACTATGTTCACCGATATAGGCTCCAATGCTATACAGCTGGCTAGTAAAGATCTTCTTACCTAGATTAATAATGAGCGAGTCACCAACACATAAGCCGGCATGCTTCCAAAGAACCCTTCCACCCAGCCCATTGATATATCTATACAACCCAACATCATAGAATCCAAGAGCAACGGAAACAGCATTCCACCTAAGAAAATCGATAGCGTTTCCCTTAAACCTATCGATAAACCTAACTATAGGCCCTAGATAGAGTATAAGATAGTCTCCAGCATCAATAACCCTAGAGATATTCTCAGGATCAATGACTCCAGAAACAGCAAGTATATTTAGGGAGTCAGCCTCACACCCAGAAATCCTGAACCCAACTAAATCCCTACACCCACGTGAATCAGTGTGGCAAAGAATAGAATATAGATGGGGGTCCTGGGGGTCCTAAGCCCGACCCCTTTGACCTGGCTCGGGCACCCCCGCCGATACACTATAATATCTAAGAAAATATATAAACTTATATCATGATATTCATGGATGATGAGGAAGAGCCGAAGGATTAAATGACTAAACCTGTCTCAACTGATTAAGAATTTGCATGATTTCACATGTGGTACTCGCTTATCTTCCTCTCCTGGGCAACCATGCTTGTTCTTATCTGGTTCTCTATATTCTCAATAGTTTTTGCGTGCTCAAGCAGCTCCTTAACGTCTATGCTCATTTCGAGGATCTCGGCAACCTTCTTTACCGCTACGGCAGCTGCCTTAGGATCAGGTCTGCCTTTTTCCGCGAACGGCAGTATTACTGTTGCTGGATGCTTATATAGCTCGGTGAACATCAGCATTAGGGCTAGGGGTCCCACTATATATAGCCCCTTCTCCATTTTGGGCTCACTTAAACTTCTGCTACTCCATGAATTAGCTGACCATCTCAATGCGTCGTTTGGGGACTTCCTCAGCTCGGCGTCGAGCCCCCCTATAAGTATTGTTTCGGTGAAGCCGTTTTTAACCAGCCAGCTGACTAGTGCTTCGGCGAACTCGACTTTCTCTATATTGCTCGGTACTGTGTGGTTGACCATAACTAATAGGCCGCTTTTTTCTCTTGAATAGAACTCATATGGATAGTTGAAGCTGTATTTGGGGTCTATAGATACTGCGTCCGGCATGAATTTGGTTAGTACAACACCGACTCTCTCTAGATCTAGCTGCTCAACTATGTACCTTGTAGCTATATACCCTGTCAGCCCAAATCCTGGAAAGCCAGTTACGAAAACAAGCTTAGATCCGTTTACGAGCTCCCCCACATCCACGTTCATCAGTATCTTTATTCTTCTTCCTCCCCCTTTGAATATTTCCAACATCCATCCCTACTTATAACTGCTACACCACGAGTAAAATATAACGCTTCCAAAGGAGATAAAACTAACTTTCCAACGGAAAGCAGCTCGTCTCTCTCGTTAACTACCACAACCTCGTCCCAGGGTCTCAGATCACGATCTATATCGAGAACATGCTTAGCAAACACGTTTCCACCACCTCCAATCTCTTTAGACACCTCATCGATAACTACTACACGTAGGGAGGGGAAGCTGAATCTCTCCTTAAGGAGCCTTGCACCCTCACAGTGCAGTATGAATCGCATATCGGAAGCCCTGATTGTGGCCAGGATTTTAGAGTTCCTAACTATACCCCTTACCACCCCTGTATTCTTAGAGATAACGAATTCGCAGTCGTCAGGCACTATGGCTTCACCTGCGCCTGGCATAAATTGGAAGTCGGCTATTCTTCTGTATATGGTTATAAGCTTGCTGTTGGGTTTAACCTTAATCATTCCATAGCCAAAGGTTATTTGGGTCACCCACTAGCCACTATAGAGTTTTTAGCGAAGCTATAAATTAGGTAAACGCTATAGATAAAGCATCGAGTCTAGAATCTCTAACCTACATGTAGTTCGCGCCCACAACCTGGTCTCTAGACTTTACGGTGGTTAAGTAGTCAGGCTTAATCTTGTTGAGTACCTTACCTATAGCTATTATGAAGTCGTTCATAACAACATAGTCCCTCCCGTTCCTTATAGCTATATATCCGGCCTCGGTGCAGATAGCCTTTATATCCGCTCCTGAAGCCCCTTCGCTGAGCTTCGATAGCTTATCGTAGTCTATTTCTCCCTTAACATTCATTTTTCTAATATATATGCTGAAGATTTCTTTCCTAGCCTTATAGTCTGGGAGGGGAATCTGTATTATTCTATCAAATCTTCCTGGCCTAAGTATAGCTGGGTCCAGTATGTCAAGTCTATTGGTTGTAGCTATAACTTTAACCCTGTCAAGCGGATCGAAGCCGTCGAGCTCAGCAAGTAGCTGTGTCAGTGTTCTATGGATCTCTCTCTCCCCAGTTGTGCCAACATCAAGCCTTTTAGCGGCTATAGCGTCTATCTCATCAATCAATACTATGGAGGGAGCCTTCTTTCTAGCCAGCCTAAACACCTCTCTAACCATCCTAGCCCCTTCACCAATGAACTTCTGGGCTAGCTCTGAGGCAACCAGTCTGATGAATGTTGCGTTAGATTCCCCAGCGATCGCTTTAGCCAGAAGAGTCTTACCTGTTCCAGGAGGGCCGTAGAGCAGAACCCCTTTAGGGGGCTCTATACCCAGTTTTCTAAATAGCTCAGGATTGATCAATGGAAGCTCTATCACCTCTCTAACTTCCCTGATCTGGTCCTGAAGACCGCCAATATCTCTATACCCGACCTTAGGTCTCTCGATTATCTCCATAGCCTTTATAACAGGATCCTCCCTGTCTCCTATCACCTCAATAATTTCTGATCCGCGATTGTTTAAGGCAACCAATGTACCAGGCTTCAGCTTTGATACATCAATCTTGCTGGATACATTTACTATTAGGTTGGGGCCTGTGGAGCTCTTGACAATAACCCTGTTGTCTGGAAGAATCTCAAGTACTGTGGCCTCAATTAGAGGGGGTTGGAGAAGCTTCTCGATCTCCATCCTGCATTGAGCTAGTTCTTTTTCATATAATCCTTTCTCTCTCTGGAGCTCTCTAATCGTTCTTTCCAGATACTTTATGTATTCTTCGAGATCCCTATCTATAAGTGATGAATCGTCATCATATTCGTTAGCCATCTAAGTGGGCACCATTTTATTATTTATAAGACCCTATATATTTAACTATTAGCGTTCCTTACAATCGAATCATCACGCTGTAGGTGTTATTTCGATACGGCATCACTATTCTACCACATTACTCGCTATGGAACTTATATATTGGGTCCAGCAAGAACCCGAGAAATACGGACCCCTATACCTATATGTCTAGATCTAGATCCGGATCTAAAATACATAAGCCGATTAGGAATCTGAACTACGAGTCAGCCGATACATAGTTGAAATAGATTGAGGATACATTATATATATCATTGACCTGGTACTCAAGGCTATATATATCTCCGGGCCATATATCCTCTATATATGGGCTTCTATAGATCATGTTGTTCTTGTGGTCATACACATATATGTAGCCAGATAGGGGCTCTTTACGCATACCTATAGGTATAAAAGCTATTCCTCCTTTAAATACGGCCTCCTTTATGATGGGTTCGGCCACAAGGATGATTCTATACGACTTATGTACATTGGTTATTATTACTGAGGACCCCGTTAAAGTAAATAGATTTTCTGGAGGTATTATGGCGGCCACTTCATCGTTTCTCTGCCAGCCAACACTGATCTTTCCGAATGGAGTGGTGTTATAGTAGTGTATATCGATCCTGTATACACCGGCCTTAAATTCAATTCTATCTGACCATACCTTTTGAAGGGTCTTATCCCAGGCATCTATGACGAGTCTACCATCTATATATAGTCTTCCCCCAATGTCTGCTTCCATAAAGAACCTGTATATTCCAGGCTTTCTTACTACTAGGAAACCTTCCCATTTAGCTACGAATCTTCTTAGATCAACCCCAGATATAGGGTCATCGAACCATACGAAATCGATATATTTATCTATCCTCTCATATGTAGGATACTTATTTAGATCCATAATCACCTTGTCAGGGCTGCATCCATCGCATATGTTTGCGTATATTCCTCTTAATCCTTGGACAATTCCGGATCTTAGCTTAACCAGCAGATAGCTCAACCTACGGAGGCACCTGGTTATGATGCTTCAATATAAACCATATATAATCTTGATGGCTGAAGTTTTTATAGTCTTTTACGCTTAAGCTCCATTTCCGCGGATAACCTCTCTCTGTAATCCTTCACAAGCGCATCTATAGCTCTAGACACGCATTCAGGATCCAGTAACGGGGCTAGATTCCTGAAGAATCTAGCGGCGCATCTACTTTTGTGGAACTCTAGCTTTATCCTGTCACCTATCTGTATCACTATTCCCTGGCCATCAGGGAATTTCCTGCCGCAAACTATGCATGTTCTCGATCTACTCAAGCTTCACATCCCCATTCATTTCGAAGATGTATCAATAGACTATATATCTCTAGCGATCATTCAATAAACCCATCTTTGAATACTACTTCTCTTTCACCAGCTTAGATAGCTCTTCTACGACTTCCTTATGGTGTATAGACGGGTCAACGGCTCTCCATATCTTAATAATCACCCCGTCCTCGTCGATCAGAAAGCTAACCCTTCTGGCCCTATTCCCGAAACCCCTCACACAGTACATCTGTATAACCTTGCCCTCAGGATCTGCAAGAAGCTTAAAAGGCAAACCATACATGCTCTTAAACTTCCTTATATCATCAATGCTATCTCTAGACACACCCACAATCTCGCATCCGAGGCTCTTTATTTCGCTATAGCTATTCTTGAAATTTAAAGCCTCAATTGTGCATCCGCGTGTCATGGCCTTTGGATAGAAGTACAGAAGGACTTTTCTCCCCCTCAAGTCCGAAAGGGTAAATAGCTTTCCTTCATCATCATACAGCTCAAAATCAGGGGCTCTCTCATTTTCTTTAGGGCATGACTGCATTCTGGTATAGCACCTTGATTACATATTACATGATTTTCCTTATAATCTTCAATGTTTCATCAAGTATTGTGCGGGCCCACTCCCTCTTAAGCTTCAAGCCCCTATCAATTATCTTCCCGTTTCTATTTATCAACACACCATCATCGGTGTCGTATCCAAATCCTGTGCCTGGTCTACCCACAAAGTTTGCCATTATAAGGTCGAAGTCGTATTTATGTAGCTTATATATAGCCTTCTCTATAAGCTCATCCTCGCTCTCTGCAGTCTCGGCAGCGAACCCGACTATAACGGCGTCTCTAGCAAGCTTCCTAACCCTGCTCGCAATTTTTGGTGTGTGCTCGAGTTTTACGTCTGGGACCCTGTCCTCGCTGGATATTTTGGTTCTCTTTACAGATGAGAACCTGAAGTCTACGGGTGCTGCAGATAATATTACTGCGTTGGGGTTCTCTTTCTCTATAGATTTGGTGACGGATTCGAGCATGTCATCTACGGTCATTATCTTGGTTGTTTTTATCCATGGAGGTATGTCTATCGATATAGGCCCATGTATGAGATGTGTTTCAGCGCCTCTATAATACGCTTCCGATGCTATGGACACACCCATTTTCCCGGTGCTTGGGTTCGAAAGGAACCTAACGGGATCCATAGGCTCTCTAGTGGGTCCTGCAGTAACGAGGATCTTTAGGCCTCTAAGATCCTCTCCACGCAGAAGAACAGCCTCTGTTTTATCAGCTATATATCTGTAGTCAGGATATTTCGCTTTACCTTCTTCCAGCACCGGATCTAGAAAGAACACTCCGTTCTCTCTACATACCTCGATAGCTCTTCTAAGGGTCGGCGACCTATACATTGGCTCGTGCATTGCTGGGACAACTATTATCTTCTTGCCCATGCCAAGCATTACCTGGGCTACAAGGGTTACGGGCGTGTCTGAGATGCCATAGGCAAGCTTGGATATCGTGTTTGCGGTTGCTGGAGCTATAATCATTCCGCTACCTATCTTAGCTAGAGAGATATGCCCCAGCTCGCCCGAGAACTCGGTGAAAGGCTTGTTGCCTGTAGCCCACTCCCACATTGCTGGTGTAACAAGCCTAGACGCCTCTTTGGATAGCACCACATACACTTCAGCCCCTCTTCTCATGAGCTCTCTAGAGAGATCTAGGGATTTATATAGGGATATGCTTGCCGTGACCCCGATTATTATGTTGTGTTCGAGAAGGGACCTCGACTTCTTACCTATGATCTCTTTTGATGTGTGCTCCAGCATCAAAATATACCTTTAATAATATAGTTAAATCTCAAATAACTAATATCATCTTTGGATAGTGGTGCAGTATCCGGATTATCGGTGGGAGGGCCATGATGCTTGATAGAGATAGTGGTTCAGCGTATAGTTATGTGATTCGGGAGGCTGAGATTAGGGATCTCGATAGCGTAATAGAGATAAATATGAAGACATTGCCGGAGCATTACCCGAGATATTTCTGGGAGTACCATCTCAATACCTGGGGGAATATTTTTTTAGTTGCCGAATACAATGGTGTTGTTGTCGGCTACATGATGAATCGTATTGAGCAGGATGAGGGGTTCTTTACTGGAAATATAGTTGTGAGGGGTCATGTGGTTAGTATTGCTGTTCTGAAGGATTATAGGAGGAGGGGTATTGGCAGATCACTGATGCTTGAGGGAATGAGAAGAATGAAGAACCTACACAATGCCCAGGAGGTTATACTTGAGGTGCGTGTATCTAATGAGCCGGCCATAAGACTCTATAAGACGTTGGGCTTTAAAATAGTTAAGATTCTTCCAAGCTACTATATAGATGGTGAGGATGCCTACTTAATGGCTAGGCCGCTCTAGATGAGCATATATCTCTATGCGGGTAGATAGATCTATGTTTGAGGACATAAAACAGGTTATAGTCGTTAGAAGCGACCTGAATATGAGTAAAGGTAAATTTGCGGTTCAGGTTGCCCATGCATCTGTCGATTCGGCCATTAAGGCGCTTAGAGGTAAAGATCAGTGGAGGAGGTGGTTTGATGAATGGCTTGAAAGCGGGATGAAGAAGATCGTTGTAAAGGTATCTAGTGAGACGGATCTCTATAATAAATATAGGGAGTGCCTAAACCTGGATATTCCATGCACACTGATTAGGGATGCTGGAAAAACAGAGCTTGAGCCTGGAACACCTACAGCTGTGGGTATAGGTCCGGCTCCGAGCAAGACTATAGATAGAGTAACTGGAGCACTACCGCTGTATAGATAGAGTTTGAAGCGCATGTTGTAGGGGGTATGAATATCGAGATATATAGATGTGTGGAATCTGGATCGAATATAGATAAGATACTCGGGATAGATTGCTATGTATCTAGCCACGATCTAGATATTAAGCCTAAAGAAGAGTTGGGGAGCTCCAACTTCTATGTATATGAATATCTATCTAGCAATCAGATGGCGTCAATACCCACATACCCAAGATCCGAGTCAAATCCAGAACCGTACTACCTATATGTTCTTCGGAAAAAGGATATAGATACAATAAACGCCATACATACTCTTGCGAGAATCTTTGGATTCAGATCTGAGAAACCTATAGCTTATCTCGGCTTAAAGGATTCGAGGGCCGAAACGTATCAATACATAGTTATAGAGAAACCCCGGCGGTTTCTACCCTATATAAAGTATAGAAATATTGAGGCCGTATATGTAGGGCTTGTTAAAGATCTCAGAAGACTTATCGATAGGCACATAGGTAACTGCTTTAATATAAAGCTATATAGACTTATAGACTTCAGCATCTACCACCAGCTATACAGCTACATCGCTTCACTAAATATAGTACCGAACTACTACTCATACCAGAGGTTTGGGGTCTCTAGACCCATCACACATATGGTTGGATTCAATATAGTTACCGGCAACTATGATGACGCGTTGAAGATTCTAATTAGCGGTAGCCCGTTTGGATACAGGCTTGAGTGGGGGGATATCAAGTCTATATGCATGGGTATAGTAGGTAGTTCTAGAAAATGGATGTGGATTGAGAAGAAGGCGTGTAGAGAGATTATTGGTGGTGGCGGGATAGATGCAAGGAGGATATTCAAAACTATAGTTCCTCATAGACTGCTTAAGCTGTATATTGATGCTTTCAAAAGCTACCTATTCAACCTATATCTCTCACTAAGATGGAGACACTATGGTTTAGATAGATCTACAGTAATCCATAGAAATATAGAGACCCTGAAAAAACTTAGATTAGCCAATATCCAGGTTCCGCATGTTGCTTCGAAAGCTTCAGAACTGTTGAAAGTGCTTTTAGAGCATGGTTATGACGGCTTTTATGTACTGAGGTATTTCCTGGATCATATTAGAAGAGCATATAATGAGAACACACATATATGGAGAAGATTCCTTAGGAGTGAAATAATAAGACCTCTACTGGTTATACCTCATAATCTAAAAATATATGGGGGTGAACTCTTCTTCTGCTTGGAGAGGGGCGGGTACGCAACGAATCTATTGAGAGAGATATTCAAGGAAAATACTCCTTGTCTTTTTTCGAGATCATTTTGTAGATCGATTTAAGATCGACATAAACATCTCTCTCATGCTTGTCTCGGGATCTTTAAAGCGATCTTTACCATAGCCTGTTTTGGCTATAAGCTTGTCTATAGAGATCCTGGAATCCTTATTGAGGAACTCAAGCATTCTCTTCATCATCTCATCCATGACCAATGCTCTCAAGAACCTAGCGAATAGAGGTCCAAGCGATATGATCGCTTTTCTACCAGCAACATCTAAAGCGATCTCCGAAATTCTATATATATAGATATCGTGGGGGGACGCAACGTGATAATAGTCATTGATGCCTCTTTCTGTACTCATTATGTGGAGTATTAGTTTAGCTAGATCTTCTGCATCCAGTATGTTCGTGACGCCGTTAAAGTTCGCTTTGATCCCTAATTTAGCTAGCTTGATCATATTGATCCATTCCCTATGCCTATTTAGCCTGCCCACAATTATATTAGGTCTCAAAATAACGTATCTTATACCATGCTCCATAGATTTTTCAACAACAACTTTTTCACCCATACACTTGGTCTTTTCATAGATTGTTGGAAGCTTATCTATGTGTTCACAGTGTTTTTTCTCTTCAGGTAAAGGTCTCTCGTCAATTTGAAAGTTGCTTGCTCCGGTGGAGCTTACATGTATATATAATGGATCTATGTCTGACGATCTAATAGAATCCATAATGATCGATGGCAACTTAATATGCACATACTCAAAGTCCTCCCTCTTTCCCCTTATTATTCCTGCAGAAAATATAATGGTGTCCGGGTTCGTGTTCTTAAATATATCCGTTAACTCTTGATTACCTAGGCTCCTAACGACCTCTATGGAGGTTTTTCCTTTTCTCTTCAGTTGTTCAACTATATCTGCTTTGGTATGTAGGGTCTTCTCTCTCACTATCGCTACTATATCTATATTTTCTTTACTTAGCTCCTCTATTATCGATCTTCCAACGAATCCTGTAGATCCTATAATCAACACCCTCATTCCAGGCTACCTCCTAATTATTTTAGCGTTATTATACTCTATAACGATATATTGGATCCTAGATAATCTATCAAGTCGAGACATATTCGCTTTCTAGCTGTTTGATCCGCATTCTTATAGTTTCTCATATAGTTGATAAGGCTATTGTTATCTAGATCGATAACGCTACTTAGATGCCTTATTATAGTGCCTCCAATGAACCTGGATAGGTTTGAGGTGTTTGTACTAATCGAGGCTGACTCGAAATCCACTATTACTGGTTTCCTGGGATCGTTATCCCTATATATTACATGCTTATATGGAAAGCCGATCTCTTTATGATCTATATTCATTGAGTCCAGCTCACACAAGGCTATAATCAGGCTTTCTAAATATGGCATTATTTTATATACATGATCTCTCGATCTGAAAAATCCAACTATTTCTCTAAAGAGCACTCCTCTGACAAACTCCATCAATATGTAGTTGTGGGAGTATCTATATACTCTGGGCGAGTGATCCCAGCTGTTGAGTGTTTCAAGAATTTTTCCCTCTATATATAGTGTTTCTCTTTTTGAATCATGTCTCCTCACCTTCAATACATACAGCTCATTTTCAATGACTACTTTATATATGTGTGATGAGTATCCTTTGCTGAAATACATATTCAGGCATCTGGAACTGTTTGTTGCATGATGCGTATGTGTGC
>JALXCO010000244.1 GCA_026990885.1 Desulfurococcales archaeon | reverse complement strand
AGGTAGTTCGCTATATAGGAGGGGGCTAGACGTGGGGGGCATAGGAAGAATACGTGGACATGGTCTGGCATAACCTCTAAAGCCAACACCTCACACCCAAGTTCTTCAGCTATACTCTCCAGCACCTCTCTAGTGTATTCGGCGACCTCGCCAACAAGAATATCCCTACGGTACCTAGGAATCCACACGAAGTGATAGGCACACCAGTACTTCACATGCCTAGTGCTCCTAAGCATCTTCCATGCTTGAGAGTCGCCCTCCACGCCCAGCCCCTAGAATACATTAGAGTATTCGCAGTTTATAAACTTATCATCCCCGCCTTGAAAGGCGAGGCTTTCAGTTGTAACGTAATAGTGAGTAGCCCAGCTATATCTATTAATACTTTTTGGGTGGGTCTCGAGCTTCTCCAGATCTTCAGGTATTAATCCTATTCGATACTACTCTCGTTTTGGTATGGAGATCGAGATCTCGACACACTATAACTTGTAGCTCGAGTTATTCTCTTCGCACAGATTTATGTGGTTCTCCAAAAAGTGGTGGAGGTCTGGGCCCTGTGGCTCTTCTGATGCTCTCTGGATAGCTACTATTATCCTTGTCTGTTTAGGTGGTTCATTTCATTTAGAAGGATTGTTTCTGCAATGTTCTCTCCTCTTCTTCTAAGCTCTTTATCCGCTGTAACCAGTTTCGCTTTCAACATCTTTGAGAGCCAGAGGTATGCTGAGTCGTACACCGTTAACCCTGTAGAGGTAGCGAGTTCGAGGATCTCGGCGGCGTCATGCCACGATATTTGAACCAGGTTTAACCCTATAGAGCTTATAGCTTTTAAAGCCTTTACTCCATCTTGGGCTTTGAGGATCTTGTTCTTGATAGCTTTATATATAGCTGAGGAAACCTCGTAAACTATTAGCTCGGGTGCATATGTCTCCACCCTCCCCAACACTATCTCGTTCTTTAATGTCTTAGCCTCTTCTTCCCATGGCTCGCCAGGAATGATCCATTTCACGACAACGCTAGCATCAATTACCAGCTTTATCCTTGCTCCCTCTCCTCCCTTATCCACTTCACTATAACCTCAGTCGGTACTCTTCTAGCTCTAGCCCGGATCTCGTCGAGCTCTCTGGAAGCTTCCTTAGCGAGCTCCTCCCTAACCTTGGCCTCTATAACCTCTCTGAGGTACTCGCTCCAGTTGATGTTGATCCTCCGCATAAGCTCCCTCAGCTCCTCCGGAACCTTAACAGATACATTAACGAGCTTACCCAAACAGCTCACCAATATAGACTACCTATAGAGCATATATATACTTTATCTAATGCGGTGAGCCTGTAGCGGTCTACTAGCCTGCTGGACTGCTGGATAGGTGTAGGTCTCTGCTCCTTGAATAGGGTTGCTTCTTGGAAGCTGGCTGGTGGTTCTATGGGTTTCTGTGGCTGTGGAGTTTCTCTACCCATCTAATGAATTCAACAGCTATCCTGTCGACTATCTCTCTCGCTGCCTTGTGGAGCATGCCTATGTCTACTTCGAGGTATCTGTGGACGAGAATGTTTCTTAGTCCAGCGAGCTTTGTGAGTTCTTGGGCTAGGTTTCTGGGCATTAGGTTTGCCTGTGCGAGCTTGCGTGGGTAGTCTCCATAGCTCTCCACCAGCCCCAGTGAGTATACGGATACAACATGCCTGCATATGTCGAGCATTGCTTCGATAACTCTATGCAGCGCTCTCTCGAGTGCTAGCTCCTCGCCGTAGTCTAGGTCTTCAGGCTCTCTGCCCAGGATTCTCTCCCTTAAGAAGCGTATGTTTCTTCGGATCTCATCGACCCTAGAGGCTATGATGGCCTCATCCAGCTTTGGGTCTGGGTTGAGGGTGCCCCATATCTTCAGCTCTGTTAGGGCGTCTGGGTGTAGGGAGGCTTTTTCGGCTAGCTTCTTCAGTGCTTTCTCACCTCCCTTAACCACTATCCCCTCGCTGAGTATCTTGAAGAGGAGGGTGGGGCTTGCTCGATCGAGATCGACGACATCAATGGCATCTACACCAACCCCTAGAGCTTCAGCTATGCGCGAGACCACAAGCCCTAAATCCAGGAGTCCTCCACCCCTAGAGAGCTTGACAGCTACATCGATGTCGTGTGAGGTGAACCCGTCTCTAGCCAGGGAGCCGAATAGCACTGCAACCTCAACATCTTCAAGAGCTTTAAACAGCTCTATAAGGCGGGGGACAACATAATCCCTCCTAATCACCAAACACCACACCTCGCCCACAGCTCCTCAGGCCTCCCACCATTCAATCCCTTGAAAATATGCTAACCCGTCTTAAACTACCGCAACAATCTTTATAGAGCTATAGGCTTATTGGCGTGGCAGAGATCAGCTGAGTATATCTATGTATTTTTGCAGTGCTTCAATATTTCTCTACATTCCTTCATGTTGTGCACGTGTAGTTCTATTGGGTAGTCCCATGGTAGGCCGTGTTTATCTATGGCTTCATTGATTATCTTCCTCCTTAAATCCCAGATCTCTTCAGGGCTTAGAGGCTTCTTTAGGCATATGAGCACGTCTACATCGCTCAACACCGTAGCCTGTCTTCGGCAACACGAGACCTTTAATAGCGCTGACACCTAGAGCGTTAGTGATGGTTATCCTTATATTTTTGTGAACTGTATGATTCCACGTGGTGAAGCTGGTGGAATATGAGGTAAGTGTTGATAGGCAGGGTAGGATGGTTATACCCGCTCCTATACGTAGGTTGCTAGGTCTAGGTAGTGGTGGAAGGCTTCTTCTAAGAGTGAGAGATGGAAAAATAGAGCTGATACCAGTAGATAGGGGTCTTGAGGAGAGAGTTGGTAGGTGGAAAGAAATGGTGTTAACGACTAGATCTGAGCCCTTCTCAGAAGAGGTAGGTGAGGAGTGGAAATGGGTGGATAAGGAGTATGCTGAGCGCAAGCTTGGGCTACGTTGAAGGAGTAGTAGATGTGAGCATAATTGTTCCCGTATGCTTTGATAATCCTCTCAAGAAGTATGTGGCTGAGTTTCTTGAAGAGGTTCTTGCTTTAAGGAGGAAGGCTATTATACCAGTAACAGCTGTTCTTGGGGCATACCATATAGCTACAAGGTATCTTAAAGCACCTAGGCGGGCTGTAAAAAAGATACTGGTAGGGATGCTTGAGGTAGAATCACCAGCATTCTATCCTCAAGTACCATTAACGCTAGCTGTAGAGGCTCTAGATATAGCTGCAACCTACAGCATAGAGTCGTGGGATGGATACCTTATAGCGCTAGCCCAAAACCTTAGAGCTAAGATAATATACACCCTAGACAAAGAGCTAGAAAAGGTGAAGGAGATAATAACAGTAAACCCATTTCCACAGCAAAAAGTCAGCGAATACCACCAATACCTACAAACACTACTAAAAGCCCAACCTTCCAGATCATAGCGGCTCAAAACAATTAGATAACCACTAAAAACACCTACCCTCAACAATAACAATATTTATGAAATATAGTTTCATGCTTGATGCACATTAAGAAAGGCTATGTCAAGCATTCTTCTCTCAGCAAGTTCCCCAGCTATTTCCCAGGAATGTTCCAGCCCTCCTCCTCAGAATGCTAACCCTTTCACGGCTCATGAATACCAAACCGATATATAGCCGACTCGGTTTCTGTTTATTTCTGTAGGATCGCCAGCGAGATCGATAGAACCAGTCCCTTC
>JALXCO010000243.1 GCA_026990885.1 Desulfurococcales archaeon | reverse complement strand
GGGGACCCCTTCAGGGGGATGATAGAGGACTGGAGAGAGAGACCCGTAGGTCGGGGGTTCAAATCCCCCCGGGCCCACCACATCCATGTGTGCGGGGCTCCTAAACCCCCATTGATCCCCTCCCCCCACACTCTTAGTTTTCTTTATTTATTTTTCTGTTTCCTTAACCCTATTCTCGGGTGTTTCCTCTTGCATGTGTTCTCTAGGCCTCCAATGGATCATGATATTGTTGTGGATAGGGACCTCAACATATATGTTGTTTTCGGCTCCAAGCACCCCTTAGGGTTTGTGTTCTCCTATATTAAGTATAGGGCCTGCCCTGGCTGTGGGGGGACCTCGCTCTGGTATTTTAGGGGTGTTCCCCTTGTTAGGGTTGTTGAGAGGTATAGTGTTGGTGATGTTTTGAGGGCTTCCTCTGTGCAGGATCGTGCTTATGATCCTGTGTATGGGGCTGAGGTCCCCTACCTCAGGTACTCAAGGATCTATATGCATCTAGCCCCCGAGGCCAGGGCTAGGGAGATTCTTGATAGGCCCGCTGATGATCTCGAGGCTCTAGCGTCTGAGGCTATCATGGATCTTAAGAGCTCCTCCGGTGTTCCCCTGTCCTCTATTGGTGTTGGTGGGAGCATCCTTGGGGGTTTCCATAATGTGGTTTTCAGCGATATAGATCTTGTTGTGTACGGCTGCGACAACGCCTCTAGGGTCTATGGGTCTATCGAGTCTTTCGCCGAGCCCCTGAGGGGCGGGGATCTGGAGAGGTGGGTTAGGAATCAGGCATCTCTTCATGGTGTAAGCGTTGATCTGGCTAGAGCGATGTATGCCCCCTATAGGAGGTCCCTCTACAGGGGTAGGGCGCTTACCGTTGTTTTTCCTGAGGATCCCTCCAGGTATGGGGATCGGTATATAAGGAGTCTCGGGAGCTGTTGCATAGCCAGGCTGGAGGTCCCCCCTAACCAGTGTGGGGCTCTCCAGTACCCTGGCTTGGCTTGGGTTGAGGGTAGCGTTATTCCCTCTAGGGGCTGCAGATTTGCTGGGGTTGAGGTTGGGTGTGTGATTATCTATGAGGGTGCCTTCTCCCCTCTGATATATAGGGGTGGCTCCATGCTTCTGAGGGGGCTGCTTGTGGGTCTCTACCCTGATGGTGTGTACTGCCTGGTTGTGGGGGCTAGGGAGTGTCTATCTCTTGGGGTTTAGCTATTTTTTAGCTTCTCTAGATATTGTATTCTCTGGATTGTGGGTTATGTATTTCCTTATTGTTCTGGGTTTGGCTGGGTCCGGCAAGTCTACTTTGGCTGGGGCCTTCAAGGACTGGCTGGAGTCTCACCAGATGGATTCTATTGTGGTTAATCTAGATCCTGCTGTAGAGGATCTTGTTTATGTCCCGGACGTTGATGTTAGGGGCTATGTGAATGCGTGGGATGTTATGAGGAGATATAGGCTCGGGCCGAATGGTGCCCTTATAACGTCTATAGACCTCATGGCCAACCATCTGGATAAGCTTAAGGAGTCTATAGATAGGAGTGAGGCTAACTACGTGATCATCGATACCCCCGGGCAGATGGAGGTTTTCGCATTCAGGGCCGTGGGACCCCTCATCCTCAGCTCCCTGATTGCTGATAGGAAGGCTGTGTCCCTCTTCCTGATCGATATACATATGGCCCGCCAGCCTCTATCCTTCGCCTCATCCATCTTCCTCTCCCTATCCGCCTGGCTCAGGCTCCGCATCCCCCAGGTTATTGTTATATCCAAGACGGACATGTATCCTGAGGAGGATGTTGAGAAGGTCTTGTCTTGGGCTGATGATCCCTTCTACCTCCTCTCCGAGATCAGGTCCATGGGCGATCCTGTAGCCCCATACGAGTCTTTCGCGGAGTCTCTAGAGAGCTATCTCCAGTCCACGGAGGTGGTTCCTATATCATCGGCTACCTGGAGCAATCTTGATGGGCTTTACGCATCTATACAGAGGGTTCTGGCTGGTGGTGAGGATTATCTTACTGAGGAGCCTAGCTCGAGGCTTTAGGGCGGTTTAGGCGGTTCAGGCGGTAAAGCTTTATGTGTGGCCGTGGGGTCTGCGCGATCGATATAGACGGTGTTCTGGTTAAGCCTGGGGATAGGTATCTATGCGCCTCAACGCATGATTATCTATATGGTGTTGAGGCCAGGAACGCTGGCTTAGAGGCTGTTTCCAGATGCCGCGATAGGGGGTTTAGGGTCTATATCGTTAGTGGTAGGAGCTTGAGGTGTCTGGAGTCTACCTTAGGGGTTCTTGAGTCCGTGGGTGTTGTTTTCGATCGAATATACCTTAGGGATGCCTCTAGATTCAGGTCTGTTGTCGAGTTTAAGGTTAGTGTTGTATCTGATCTAGCCTCTAGATTCGATTGCGTCGAGGTCCATGACGACGATCCCGATGTCTTGAGGGCTATCAAGAGGGTGCTCCACGGCTATAGGGTTAGGCTGTTTATCCATGTTGATGACCGCTACAGCGAGTTCTGAACTATCTTAGCCTCTTGTAGAATATATGGGCTTTCCAGGGGTCCTCTGTGGCTAGATCAGTGATCCCTTCAAGACCCTCCTGATCTTCTCCTGGATTGCTGAATGCTATAATCTCAACCTCGCTGAAGGGGTTTAGGCTGCTCAGCTCCTCGATGCATTTGGCTAGATCCGCTATAGCCCCTCTAGACCTGTGTGGTATGAGCGCTACTGTAGATCCCATATACCAGGTGTATCTATCCTCCCTGGATTTAACCAGGGTTACACCCCCACCAATACCGTTTCTTGATACGCATATCGATTCCCAGCCCTCGAGCATTTTCTCTATCGATCTTAACCCCAGATCGCCCCAGATCCCCATACCAATATTTACAGGCACCATAACACCCTTACCCCTAAGTACACCATATAGTTGATTAACCAGCTCCTCCCTTGGCTTATCGAGCTCGAAATAAGACCCCCCTATAGCGAGCCTAGACACCTTATCGCTACCCATCGAGACCCATACCGCCGTGGTCTTCAGCTCCATCCCGAGGTCCCTGCATATTCTATGCACAGGCTCGTTTCTAGCGCTCGTCATCAGGGCAACCCACTTGAAGCCCCTTCTATACGCTTCCTCAACAAGGCTGGACGTCATGTATTTGCCTATACCTTTTCCGCGGTGGCTCTTCTCTACTCTAGCCCCCATCAGCCATGCTCCCTCCCCATCTACCGGGTGTATTATACTTACCGCCACAGGCTTCCCCTCAACCTCTACTGTGTAGGCCTCCCCCTCCCTTACATAATGCTCCAGAACCCCTGATCTCAGATAGTCCGTGGGGTCTAGCCATCCTAAAATATATTCGAGGTCCTCCATAGATATCCTTCTAAACCTCAATAGATCCCCACACCATGGTTTTATCTATATTTGAAAAAATATATTAGTGTGTGTCGCCCTCTATAGATTGGGTCTATCTATATAGGTGTGTCTGCTTATGGAGACTCTAGCCTCTGAGTGTATGGACAACATGCAGGATCTAACTGTGTGTATCTGTAGGGCCCAGGATAAGGTTAAGAGCATCGAGATAGGGTGCAAGAGCGATGAGCCGTGCTACGTTTGCCTAAGGTGCGGCAGGTACTTTAGCTATGATAGGCTTGTTGTTTCTGAAACCATTAGGTGTCCCTGCTGCGGCTACAAGATTGTTGCTAAGGCTAGAACGCAGATTGGCAGGAGTGTTAGGGC
>JALXCO010000242.1 GCA_026990885.1 Desulfurococcales archaeon | reverse complement strand
GGCTGATTCCAGAAATACCAAGCAAGCCTGACTATTCTCAGTGCTCATGCTGTGAATCTCTAAAGAATGCTCTTGTGTAGGTTATAGATTTAGTTATAGATTTAGGAGGATAATATATAATTATCAAGGTATCTTGCTGATCCATAATGATGAGTAAATACATCAGTGACCTCAATAGCTTTATATCCCAGTATTCTAAGCCCCTATCAGATCTGATCTCTGAGTGGAGATATATAGCTGTATTATCTTCCTACTGGTTTAAAAGCCCGCTATGCGTTACTCAAATGATCAATGCTGTATCTGGAATCAGGTTCTTTTTTGAGACATACGATCTCGATTTCTTCGCTCTACATATAGCCCCATACAATGAGAACAGAGTGCCTGGAATAATAATACTGTCTAAAGGCGGTTCCGATTCAAAGCTCTATAGATGCTTGCAACCATTAATATTGACAGGCCATATCGGAACAGTCATATCCTATGAGCTAGACCCTAACCTCAAAAGATTTATTGGAGGTTCCATCTCTCTAATTGAGATACCACGAAGCCTTGATTTTATGTTGGCTCAGATCTCATTACTTATAAAAACAGTAATTGAAGCATCTAAGTATAGGTCTGCTAGAGTAGAGAGACTTATTCACGAAATGAATTCTTTAGATACGGTAACTAATGATCTATATGAAAAGTATAGAGATAAGCTTAAAACGATAAAAGAAGCTATATATGATGAATCCAAAAAAGTAGCTATTATAGCTACGTGCCCCGCTAGATCGTTGGCTGAAGGCATAGTAGAAGCTATATATAGTGAAGGCTATTTTCATATAGATCTTATTGATCCCGAAAACATATATTCAGTAGATCAGCTAAGCAAATATAGGAACATAGTTATGCTATATACAGAAACGGAGAGCCATATTGTTTCTAGACTTATATCGCAAATTAAGATGGCTGGGAATATAGATCTTATAGATCTAAATCTCAAAACAGATCCCATATCATCGTCTATATACTTTAGGCTTTTATATCTTTTCTTTAAAGAAAGATATATGGACGCGAAATAATGATGTGTGGTGACGGCTCTGAACATGTATAATAGATAGAGAAGTCTTGATCGATATAATGATGTAGATTTAAAAACTGATATTATTTACCTCTCTGGCTAATCCATGCTTTCTAGCACTTCACCATTCCTCTTCCTCTTCCTCCTCTATCTCTTCATCAAACTCTTCCTCATCCCACTCAAGCTCCTCTTCTTCCTCCTCGTCCCACCATTCTTCTTCCTCTTCATCGAACTCTTCTTCTTCGAATTCTTCTTCCTCCTCCTCAAATGTTATCATTATACTTCACGCTCCGATAATCATGGAGTTAAAAGAGAAATATAAGTTTTAGTTTTAATGGCTCACTATATCTACATTTGCGTTATGGTTCATTTGTAGGCTACTCTATATATGATGTAGCGTTTAACATGTTTTTCTCTAGGCAGGATATGTATTCCTCAACCTCAATATCGTCTAGATATTTGCAGGGTTTAAGCGATATATGTAGGCTTAGCAGGTAGTTTTCTAGACCTTTTCTATATTCGTGTATACTTGGTTTAATTTCTTCTAGGGCTATATTGCTGAGTATAAGTCTCTTTAACTCCTCTGGATTTTCCCGGCATACCACTACAAATATATTTGATGGTTTGTTTTCGCTTGCGCCAACACTGTTGATTGCTGATGAGATATTTCTTATGCCGGTTAGTCTTATAAGAAACTCTATATTTCTATTACTGGCTATATTGGTGCCTTGCTTTATTGCTCTGAATGTTTTTGCGGCTGCTATAAGGAGAAGTCTTTTAGTTAACATGTATTGCTTGTCCATTGCTTGAAAGAGTATGTGGCTATGATCTTTAAAGAGATCGGTTAATTCACTCCATACGTCTCTACTCCAGCTGCGGGACCTAAAATAAAGTGCTTCGCAGTTGGATATGAGTGTATCTACATCTGTTTCCTTAAGTATAGAGGTTAATTTGTTGGTGATGCTGGATTCTGTCATGGCTGTTTTCAGCTGTGCTACTAGATCTTTATCCCCCCATGTGATATTGGCATTAATACAATTACATCGCTATTTTTTATCTTGGTGTTTTCCTTCTCCAGCACCATATAGTCTATATCATTGATGAAGGCCAGAAACCCGGGTTTAAGTCTGTATTTCTCGTCTATTGCTATAGATAGTTCCTCATACTGCTCTCTTAATATTTTTAGTAGCTGTTTAAGGGTTGTCTCCTTCTCATCGATATCGAGCTCAATATATTCTTTATTAACTGTGTTTTTGAGCAGTCCAAGAAGCCTTACGGTAACCATATCCATTTACACTCGAAGTATTTTGGTGGATAAATCTCTACTGTTCCCATTCTTCGGTGTATGACTGTTCTTCCTTGCCTTTCTGCTGTTTTTCTCTTAATTTGATCAAGTGCGTTATATATCCAGCTATTTGGTTTCTGAGCTTTTTGCTTTTTATTTCTAGTAGATTATTTACTTGCTTCTTATTATGGTTAAAGTCTCTTGAAAATAGATCTGGGTATTTTTCAACTAGCTCTCTCCCAAGCCTTTTCACTATTTTTATCCGTACCTTCCCCATATGCTACTACCTCCTCTCGATTTTGGGCTAAGTAATATTAGATATTGGGTTTTTTATGTTTATATTTGGGATCATAGAAAAGTTTATATAGAACCCCTACTTAATGTTTCTATGGGATTACCCATGGCAGGGCAGCAACAGTTTGTTGAACCAGCTGGAATTCCTGTGATAATCTTAAAAGAAGGAACGAGCAGGACTGTAGGTAGGGATGCTTTAAGAACAAACATGATGGCAGCAATAGCTGTTGCTGAGATGCTAAGGACAACTTATGGTCCACGTGGCCTAGATAAAATGCTTGTGGACTCTCTTGGTGATATAACGATCACTAATGATGGTGCTACTATCCTAGATAAAATGGATCTGCAGCATCCGGCAGCGAAAATGCTTGTTCAGATAGCTAAGGGACAGGACGAGGAGGTTGGTGACGGAACAAAAACAGCAGTAATATTTGCTGGAGAACTCCTTAAACAAGCTGAGGAACTATTATCTAAGGATATACATCCAACAATAATAGTTAACGGCTATAAGAGGGCTGTCGAGGAGGCGATTAGAAAGCTGTATGAGATAGCGGAGCCTATCGACGTGTCTGATGATGAAGTGTTGAAGAAGATAGCTATAACCGCTTTAACTAGCAAGTCTGTGCATGGAGCCAGGGACTATCTGGCTGAAATAGCCGTTAAGGCTGTTAAATCTGTTGCTGAGAAGAGAGGCGATAAATGGTATGTTGATCTAGATAATGTCCAGATAGTAAAGAAGCATGGTGGAGGTTTACTTGATTCGCAGCTGATTAGGGGTATTGTTCTCGATAAGGAGGTTGTTCACCCTGGCATGCCTAGGAGGGTTGAGAAGGCTAAGATTGCCTTGATTGATGCTCCTCTAGAGATTGAGAAGCCCGAGATCGATGCTGAGATAAGAATAAATGATCCAACACAAATGAGGAAGTTCCTTGAAGAGGAAGAGAACATACTCAAAAAATACGTTGATAAGATTGCTGCTGTTGGTGCTAATGTTGTTATTTGTCAGAAGGGTATTGATGATGTTGCTCAGCATTTCCTTGCTAAGAAGGGTATTCTAGCTGTTAGGAGGGTTAAGAGGAGCGATATGG
>JALXCO010000241.1 GCA_026990885.1 Desulfurococcales archaeon | reverse complement strand
GTGAATGTTCCACCGACATCGATACCCACTTTATATGTTCTCACATTAATCAGCCTATCCGAGTCTTCTTTTAATCATATATATATAGCCTGAAACATATACAGAGACCAGAGCCACTTGAGCTGTAAGGGTCTCTAGGGTTGGGTATATACCGGTTAGATCCGTCAGAATCCTGCTCCTAGGCACAATATCGACCACAGTCACGCTCACAATCCCCAGCTCCTGGAGCTCCTTAACAGCGTTCCCTATAAAGACTATGGAGAGATAGGCCGTCACCAGCATTGTAAATATGAAGAAGAGCCTGGTTGGGATCTTTTTGCCAGCAACGAAAACAAGGAGGGCTAAAACACCAACGGCGCCGAAGCCTATTAGGGCCCCCAGAAATATAGGCATCTCCATACCAACATTGGACAGCAGTAGCGTTTGATAAAATATCACTGTTTCAAGACCCTCCCTATATATTGTGGTGAAAGCTAAAAGAACAATAGCTATAGGAGCCCCCTTTGCTGAGGCCTCCCAGACCTTAGCTTTAACAAACTCTAGCCATTTCTTGGTGTGGGTGTTATTTAGTATCCAGAAGCTTATGTAGAATAGAATGGCTACGGCGACAGATGTTAAGACGGCCTCTATTATGGGTCTAAATCTCGTGGCTAAACCTATGAGCTGATCTATAATGATCCACGTAACTATAGATAGCACCAGCGCAAACAAGGCTCCGGTAGCAACATGCTTCTTCAGCTCATAACTTTTTGTAGCCAGTATAAGCGAGATTATTATGCTTAGAAGCAGAACAGCCTCAAAACCCTCTCTAAGCATTATAGAGAATGAGATAATAGTTAGGAGCGATGCGGCAGCGGCCAGAAGTCCTGGATCCTCCAGAGACTTGCTAACCTTCTCCAACCCTACAAGTATCTCTTGCATCTTGCTCTCAACATCCTCTATACCAGCATTGGTTCTTATCATCTCTCTAAACTCCGCAAACTTTATCTCCATATCAAGGGTGAAATCCGGATCGATGCTTCTAAGGGGTATCTCAACAATCTCAAAGTGATCTATATATGCGTCCCTAGCAACTTTATATGCATCATCTACCTTCCCCTGCCTATATAGCTCAAAAGCCTCCCTAATCATCTGCTCGATAATCAGAATACGTTCCTGGACATTGATGGGTTCCCTAGACTCATTATCTGAGGATCCATATACAGGTATAGAAATAAGTATTAATGTAAAGATCGTGAGTATCGCTATGTATTTTCTTAACCCTATTCTACTAATATATCCATGCCCCAACGAAAACACCCATACTCTATGACGATCTACTTCTAACCAGCAAGATAGAGAGCACAACTATAATAGCTACAAGAATAAAGATCAGATACACATATACAGAACCAAAAACATCCATACCCATAGCTTCAGGTGTTGCGGCTGCCGTGGCCTCAAATTCTAGTTGTTGTCCTGCTGATTTGATTTTGATCATTGCTTCATCAAGTTTAAAGCTGATCTCAACAACGAGATCCTCAATCTCAGACTCATCAATCCTTTTAGAGATCATATCCCTCAATCTATCTCTAATCAATTCCTCAAGCTCCTCATTAAGCTCCGCATCTATATCTTCCAACACGGGCTCAACAAGCTCGTAGCGCTCAACATAGGCCTGCGAAACTATCTCATACGCCTTATCGAACTCGCCCCTACGATAGCTCTCAAGCGCGTCAATAATCATGCGTTTCACTTCAATTAAATTTCCTATTGGATCTGATTTGTCATTTTGAAAGCTTAAGTATTCATATATGGATTTAGGCTGGTTTAAAGAACCCGGATATAATATAGATAGACTAATAAAGAATATTGCTAATATATAAATAGGGATGTTCTTATTTACTGTCAAGCTAATCATTTAATAGTGACACCCAAGTATAATTGTAACTATCAGTATTAAATACTTAACTCTGTTAAATAAGAGTAAAACCAGCTATATACAAAATGATCATAATTAACACTGATATTAACACGTTAAAATAAGCAACACTAGAATTATGTTGTAGTCATCTAGGCGCCCTAAGACATCTGTATAGGGCTTCGTATATATTTTCCGGAGGGGGCCCAGAGGGCTCGGAATAACCCCCCATAAGTACTTCTGATGTGATCGTAGACCGCACATTATCTACAGTAAGAGTTATGCGTAGCTCGTACTTCCCAAATACATTTCCATTTATCTTTACATAGATATCAACAATAACTTCATCACCCGGATTCAAGGCGAGGCCGCCTACATTGGTATAATACTCGATTAAAGGCTTTACGGGTATCCTTCTTAAGCATTGATTTTCTAGATCGCCTAAAACCCATTTTCTACCGTCCCAGCCAAATGGAAAAGGTTTTCCAACAAGATCGATACCGGATATCCCCACACTGATATTTTCCAGCGCTTTTATATGGAGCTTAATAGCTAGATCTCCTCCATCTAGCTCCAGCACCGATATGTTGATGATAGCTAGATTATTGATCCTAGCTAAATCCCCCTTAACACCAGCAGTATCAGCCAAAATATCTTCACGCTTTAAAGGTGTTAAATCGGTTATCTCCTCCTTATCAATTACAGCTACCTTCTCATTTCTAAGAGGTTTTTCTATTGATGATATATTTGCCACAGCCTTTGAAGGTGTCGAAACTATTGGCCTTATTGCTTTCTTCTCCTGTATATAGGTTGATGTATACTCTATTGTTGGCTTAGCTCTCTCAGCTGGCGACTCCTCTATTTGAGGTTGCTGAATTGGGGATGCAATACCGTAATTTCCATATTGAGATAAAGGTAGATAAATAAATACAGCTATCCCGATCGATACCCCGATCACGAAGGCTAGAACATAATATATCTTAAACCATGTACCCAGCAAGAGTCGCTTTACCAAATATACAGTATCACCTTCTAGATATATAATTCAAACCTTTGAACACGAGATCTTCCAAGTGTTCAGAGATTTGAGCTAATAGAGATAAATCCAGCTAATACATTGGTGGCTTGATGTGTCTATAAAGATCTACGCAGCTATAACAGCATCAATAATCATCATAGGATTAATAGGATTTCTAAGCTATCAAACGCTAATCGGTACAAAGCAACTCAACCAACCAATAAGTGAAGCAGACAAGGAAGATCTTCCTACAAACTATGAGAACAACCAGCACGGCTCTGCTGAAGATTCAAAGCCTCAAGAAAAAATAAATTATTATGCAGACTATATACAGGTTAGTAGCTATGAGGAATTGTCAAAGATCCTCAACAGCATCATGTTATCATCAATACCAGGTAGAGAAGGACCTATAGTCGCTACACCAACAATATCTATATTAGAGACTCCTCTCCACATTGGAGACAATGCCGCTATATCCAAGAGAAGTATCGCTACTCTAGAAGCCAGATACTCTAGAACCAATGTACAGGTTGAGGGGGTAGACGAGGCTGATATAGTCAAGACAGACGGCAGATATATATATCTAGCCACTGGAGAAAAAATACTTATAATCAAAGCCTACCCGGCAACTGATATGGAGATCACCTCGGTTATAGATATGGGTGCCGATATCCAAGATAGAGCGCCGATTCCAGCCAGGATCCTAGTAAACGGCCTATATATATCTATGTCCAAAACCTCAGCATTGTTATCGGTTATATATACATATTACTCTGAGGAGCTGAAGGTTGGAGTCGAGATCTACAATGTAACCGATAGGAA